>NZ_JCALDH010000011.1:0-167011 GCF_059812765.1 Mycobacterium sp. NGS39
GTCCGCGCCGGAAAGGGTTGTGCAGCTACAACGTAAGAGCAGCACTGCCTAAACGTCGAGGTCCTTCATGATGTTCGGAGGTCTGCCGAGCACGTTTTTGAGAGGCTTGCCGTCGGGGCCGTAGATAGTAACCATGACCGCGTCAGTGTCAGCGTCCTTGTCGAATCGATTGACTAGCCATCGCTTTGCGTTGTCGTAGGCGTCCTTGAGCGCCGAATCTAGCAGCTTGGTAGATGCGACACCGGCCAGGAAAATCCCTACCGCTGTTAACGATGCATGAACCTTATAGTCGGGTGGCGTCGGCTCCTCATATACGAGTTCATAGCTGTCACTTCTTAACTCGTCGAGCAGAACGTCCACGTCTTCACGCGGCCAGAGGAACGCGTCTGGTCCCGACAGCCGTACTGTTGCAGTCGGTTTCTGTACTTCGGCACCCATGGCTAGGCCGGTTTGTCCACAGCGTCATCATCGTCCTTGCCTCTTATCCGATCCAATACGCGGATTATGGGGTTAGGTACGTCGGGTTCCTCATCGGACAGTCGCCCGTGCAAGTAGATCGACTTGGCCATACCCAACCGGATTTCCGCCTGCTCTTCAGGCGTCAGGAAGGCAATAAAGGCCTCAAAGGTGTTGAGTCGAATCTCCGCACTCTTGCTGGCTCGGGCCTGCCGGTGATTGGTTGCGCCGCGACTGAAAAAGTAGCCACCCAGCACGACCGCCCCAATGATGATGCTCAGCCTTGTCATACTGAGCGCTACTGTGCCATCCGTGCCCTCGACCTTCAGAAAGTGAATCAGCAGCAAGATCAGCGGTGTCCCGATTGCAGCAGCGCCAAGTACGTCGTAGATCCATCCGGCAGCTGACTTCCGGCGTGCCTGCTCCCCAAAGTCCTTCGCGAAGGCGCGCTTGGACAGCCAATCAGCGGAGTTCTTACTTGCTGCCGCTAGGTCTTCCGCCTCTTTCTGCGCGCTTGCTGCGCCTTCAACGGATTTCTTGGCTTGGTCTTCCAGCCAGACCAAATTCGTGAGACGTTCGTCAAGGGTGTCTTTAATCGCCTTGTCGTATGCCTCTTTGCCAGACTCGTCTACCCGGTTGATGGCCTCTACGTACTCGTTTTCGCGTTCTTGCAGGGAAGCTTCGTACTTCTCTTGGACGCCGTCCATATTCCGCTCGACCGCGCCCAACCCAGATTTGAGGGTTTCGATTTCCGTCTGAAGGGCCGCGTTCCGCTCACCTAGCGTTCCGAAGGCTAGCTCGGCCTCACGCTTGTACTCGGCGAAGGCACGACCCGCCGCACTTGCTTGACCGCCAGCTGGCAGCGACGGCCACTGCGCCACATAGACAAAGACTCCCTCGACCTGATCCGCAGCGTCGTTGACGTAGTTGCCATAGTTGTCTGGATCAGACACAAACGATGACAGCGGTGAGATCACGCCGTTGGCCAGTTGGGCATCTACGTTGTCCAGCATCGTCTTTACGTAGTGGACCTTCACGCCCCGTTCGCGATGCTCCCGCAGCAGCTCAAGCGCCGTTTTGAGGCGAACAATCGACAACCGTTGCGGCGCATCCACGTGCTTCGGAAGTCGCTCGTCGTCGAGAAGAGACGCGAGCTCATCGACCTTGCCCCACACCGGGTGCTGGTCAAAGGCGTTGTCGTCCCAAAAGCTCACAGCTGGATGGTATCGACACGGTCTGACACTTCCGCCGATTTGCGTGCTGTGTCACCCACTAGAGCTTCGGGCTTCTCGTGGACGGCACCCGTGTGACAGCAGCGTGACAGCAGCGCGGCGCGAATCCGGCAACCTGCGGCAACGGCGATTGCAGACCCGGCTGGATCAGTCAGGAGTTTTCTGCCCAGCTCATAGTAGGTGTTTGTAGTGGCTAATGGATCGCGCGCGGGCATTGCAGCAACTCTGATCGGCGGTCACCTAGCGGCTCATAATCCGTTGGTCGCGGGTTCGAGCCCCGCCCGCCCCACGTAGAAAGTGCAGCTCGGCGGCCAACCCTCACGTGAGGTGCGTCCGCGGACGTGAACTGACGGACCCCCTCGTCGGCGTGTCGTCGCACTGCGTTCACGTTCGGCGCGGCATGCGGCGTCGGTCGAGCCGACCACCGGCCCACCCAGTAGCTACTTCGGCTGAGCGTTGACGCTTTCTCGCAGAGAACGTTCTGTGTGCGCCGTCAGGTACTCCCCGACAGGGATCGGTGAGGTCGCCGAATAACCAGCGGGCAGCAGCACGTCGCCAGCGCTGGTGTTGTAGTAGACGTCCCATCGGTGATAGCCGGCGAACGCGCTCGGGTCGGCTGCTAGCACCTCCGCGTAGTCGTCGACCGCACGCACGTACTGATGCGAGTTGTTGTATCGGTACAGCGCCGCATCCCGGTCGTCAGCGAAATCGTGCGCGGCGAGGAAGCGCCCGGCCGCGATGATGCTGTCGTGCGGCGAGAGGATGTCGCCGCCATCGCCATAGACGGCGAACGTCGATGGCATGAACTGCATGGGACCTTGCGCGCCGGCGGTGCTGATTCCCGCCACGCGACCGAAGGCCGTCTCGATCAGGTGGATGGCCGCCAAGTAGTTCCAGCCCACGCCCGTGGCTCTCTGCGCGTCGCGGTAGTAGCCGAGCAGCTCATCGGCCGGGGTCGGCGGGTCGATGCGCCATGCTGGCAGCGTGTCTTTCGGCTGGCTCATCGCGCTGAGTTGCCTTCGCGCGTCGACGTTGCGCTCGTAGCTCTCCCGAAGCGCAGCCGGAATCCTACTGTGCACCAATGCATCCCACTCGGGATGACGGCCGAGAAGCCGGTAGGCCACTTGCTGCCGGCGCGCTGCAGCCGTCATTGTCTCGGGCGAAGAGGGATTGCGAAGCACCTGCTCGTCGGCCACAAGATCATCCGCTATCTGCACGGGCTCCGATGACATCATCGGCACGCGGTCGGCGGCCAGCGCCGGCGTAGCCACCGACGTGGTCGCGTTGGTGCTCGTCGTGTTCGGGGTAGACGGCGTGGCGGTTTCGCGGTCGGAGCAGCCGACCAGTGCAAGCATGGCGATCACGAGAAGCGCCGCGGTGTGCCGGATCGCATGCTTACGGCTCATTGTCGCCACTCCCGGCCCCACTGAAGTGGTCTACGGTTGGGACCACTTCGCGAGCCGCGAGTGTCTCCTATCAGGTCGTGACTCATCAACCGAACCGACATGGCTTTCCACCAATCATTCGTCTTCGTGCGGCCACAACAACGACTGCGTAACGGTGGTGCCGTCGAAGCGGATTTCGTGGGCTGGTTGGCGCAGCGGCTCGATGGTGTTGTCTGGGTGGACGACGACTCCGCCTCCGGCGGGAATTCCCAGCCCGGTGACCGCCCCCTCCAACGATCGAACGGCGCGCGACAGTCGCGCCCAATCGTCTCGCTCGTCGTGCGTGTCGATGACCAGCGGCACGAGCTTGAGCATTTCCATCAGCTCAGTCGTGCCAGATTTCGTGTCCCCAACGATCCCGTAGCGTCCGAGTTGGATTGCCCCGGCTGAGATCCCCACGAGCACAGCCCCTTTCGAGTACCGACTGACAATCACGTCTTTCATGCCGGTTCTCTCGAAGATGTTCCAACCCAAGCGCACATCACCGCCCGCGAGTACCACCAGGTGCGCCCTCTCCAAGTAGGCGCGGTCGTCCGGGCCGAACGATGAATGAATCATGCGACGCTCGCTGACTCCAATTGCGTCCATCGCGGCCTCGAAGATCTCGTAGAACTCGAGGCGATCCCCATTGGAGGCACCGATATACGCGGCGCTTACTGGTGTGTCCCCGGTCAGGCCCTCGACGGCTGCCTCGAGGAGCAAGCGATCGTGCCTCTTCCAGAACAACAGCTGGCTGTCAGCCAGTAGGTAGAGCGGTTGAAACTGCGCCGTCGACCGAGTCGCCGTCCCTTGCCCGTCGGTGGCCGACATGCTCCCACCCTAACGTCGTACGGGCGCATGGGTACCACTGCGAACACCGCTGAAGTGTGTCACTAACGCGGGGTGGGTAAGCCGCCATTTCAACGGTGCGGAAGCGCAGCAATCAGTTAACTGTGTAGATGGAGCCGCTCGCCATGCGCTCCGAAGATCATGAGGGCCTCGACTGGTCCGTCGATGGCGCCAAACCAGTGCGGCGTCCATGTGCTGAATTCGACGGCCTCGCCGGGTGTGATGTTGAAGTCACGTTCGCCGAGGATTAGTCGTAGCCGTCCCGTTAGCACGAAAATCCATTCCTGGCCTTGGTGCACGGGTAATTGTTCGGGTGGTTTACGCCTTCGCATGCTTACGCGAACTTTGAACACGTGTAGACCGCCGGCAGCACCGCTGCGGGTCAACGGCCAGTAGGTGATGCCATGGCGGGTATGCGAGCTGGCGCGCACTCGTGGATCGAGGACCTCGGGTTCACGCAGCAGCTCATCGGTGCTGACCGACAGTGCCTCGGCCAGCCTGGGTAGATGGTCCAGCGCGAGGCGTCGCTTGCCCGATTCCAGCCGACTCAACGTCGAGATGTCGATGTTGGCGCGGGCGGAGACGTCTTCTAAGGTCATGCCCTGCTGGACGCGAAGTTCACGCAGCCGTTTTCTAACCAGGGCGTCGACGTCAGTTGCGTTCTTTGCCTGCATAGCAAAAGAGTTTGGCAACTGATAGCTACACAGGCAAGCTCGGGTCATGGACAACGTTTGGGATTGCGTCATCGTCGGCGGCGGTGCGGCCGGACTTAGCGCGGGCCTGGTGCTTGGCCGGGCCCGTCGCCGCACGCTGGTAGTCGACGCTGGCGAACAAAGCAATTTGGCCGCGCACGGCATCGGTGGTCTGCTTGGCCATGACGGCCGGTCACCAGCTGAGTTATACGCCGCCGGCGTGCGCGAAATCACGTCATATCCATGTGTCGAACACCGCACCGGTGAGGTCGTCGCTGGCGCACGCATCGGTGATGTCTTCGAGCTGATGTTGGCCGACGGCCGGCGCGAGCGGACCCGACGCGTGTTGCTGGCCACCGGAATGGAATACCGGCCGCCGTCCATCCGGGGGCTAGCGCCGCTGTGGGGTGCGTCGGTTTTTCACTGCCCGTACTGCCACGGATGGGAAGTGCGCGATCAGCCGTTGGCTGTACTGGCGCGTGGCAAGCAGGCTGTGCACGCGTCGTTACTGCTGCGCGGATGGAGCGATGACATCATCCTGCTGAGTGATGGGCCTGCCGATCTGGATGACGACGATCTTGCGCGACTGGCCGCCGCTGGTGTTGGCGTCGATGAGCGACAAGTGACCGAAATCCTCAGTGCCGACGGGCAATTGGTCGCGATCCAATTTGCCAATGGCCAACCGCTGAAACGTCGCGGATTGATGGTGGCCGTAACGTTGCACCAACGGTCTTCGCTGGCAGAGCAACTCGGTGTCGAGTTCGGCGAACCGACGCCGCTCACCGCGCAGCGAATCAGCGTCGATGCTCTGTGCCGCACTTCGGTACCAGGTGTTTTTGCCGCGGGCGACCTTACCGCCCAGGTCCCCCAGGTGGCCGCCGCGGTCGCATCCGGATCGCTGGCGGGTGCCGTGGTGGTGCAAAGCCTGTTGGCCGACGATGTCGGGCTGCCCATGCCGCAGTGGAGTCATCATGACAACCCTTGATGCGAACGAATTTTGGGAGCAGCACTATGGCGCGCGGGACCGCGTCTGGAGCGGACGGGTCAACCCTTGGTTGGTCGAAGTGGTCGAACCGCTACTACCTGGCTATGCGCTCGACCTCGGCTGTGGAGAAGGCGCCGACGCCATATGGCTCGCCCATCGAGGCTGGCGTGTCGTTGCCGTCGATGTCTCGCATACCGCGCTGGAACGAGCCGCCACCGACGCGATTTACCAGGGCGTGGAGCGGCGCATCGATTTTCAGCAGCACGATCTGTCCGACAGCTTCCCTGACGGCAGCTTCGACTTAGTGACAGCACTGTATTTGCAATCGCCCGCGCGGCTCGACCGTGAGCACGTACTACGCCGCGCCGCGGAAGCGGTCGTCGCTGGAGGACTGTTGCTCATCGTGGACCATGGCGCCGCGCCCTCCTGGGCGCCGACACCAACCCACGAACACCGCTTTCCCAGCGTTGACGAGGTGCTGGCCTCACTGGCCCTCAATCCCAACACGTGGGAGCGGCTGCGGGCTGAATCCGTTTCGCGGTCGGCGGTAGGACCAGAGGGCCAGACCGGCACAATGACAGACAACCTAATCTTGTTGCGACGGGTGCCAAAATGCAGCAGCAAACCGTGAAAGCCTAACCGCATATGTCGGCTTCAGCCGCACAGGATGACCGCATTCGACGCATCGTCGCGAGCACAACACGCATCGACCGGTCGCGACCACCAAGACGCGGCCGCGGCCGCAATCTGGGCAGGGCTGCTTAGGGTCGCGCTCGAGTTGTCGCCGCACACAGCGACAACACAACTCACGGCCGATGATGCCCACCGGCGCGCCACATGCCACGCAGTCGCTCTGCCGTTTCCCCATGGGTGCAACCGCTTTCGGGTTTCCCAGCGGCTACATCGGTGGCATGGACCGGCCCCTCGCGTTCACGGTCTTCTTCGTCTCGGCCGGCACCGGCCGCGGTGTGGCGGGCTGCTCGACCGGTGTGGTGTCAACTTCAAAGAGGTCGTTGGGGGTGCATTCCGACATCTCAAAGCCCGCTTTCTCAGCGAGCAGCCGGCGCAACTCGGTGCCGGTCCACACCTCATGTTGCGCCAGCCTCAACGTGATCGCTCGGCGGTACGCGTCTTCGATGAATGTCGCCGACGGGCGCACCTACCGCATCGTCGAGCTGACCGTCCAGTGTCCTAGAACCTATTGAACGGCAACAAGATCCACTCCACGCTCATAGTTGTGGGTCGCGCACGCCCGCCGCAGCGCGTGTGGGCTGAACCGGTCGGTCACCGGGCGGCCCTCCAACTGCATCAGATACCGCAACCGGTTGCGGATAGTCCCACGACGCAGTGCGCCGCCGGACGGCGCGACCCCGTGCCCGTTTCTGGGTGCCACAGTGGTCAGGTGAGCAACGAACAACACCGGTGGAACCACAACACCCACTACTACGACATCGTTCTCGACACCGTGCCACCAAGGGCGCGCACCGCTCTGGACGTCGGCACCGGCGACGGCCTGCTGGCAATTCGGCTCGCCGAGAAGATTCCCGACGTAACCGCCATAGACTCCGACGCCGACATCATCAACCTCGCTCGATCCAGCACCTCGGCCAATATCACCTGGATCATCGGCGACGTGCTCACCCATGCCCTGCCCGAGGCGCACTACGACCTTGTGGCTGCCGTCGCGACCGTCCATCACTTCCCCGATCTGACGGCTGGCCTGCAGCGCCTCGCGGACCTCACCGCCCCCGGCGGCACCCTGATCGTGATCGGCTGCGCCCGCAGCTCGACGCTGCCTGACTACGCCTTCGATGCCGGAGGGGTCGTGCAGCACCAGATCTACTCCCGCACCCGCGGCTTCTGGCAGCACAACGCCCCCGTCCAGATGCAGTTCCCGCACACCTACACCGAGGTCAAGCAGACCGCCGCGACGGTGCTCCCCGGCATGACGTGGCGCCGGCTCCCGCTATGGCGATACGCCATCACCTGGCACAAGACGTAGTAGCAACACACAAAATCAGGCGCGTGATGAACTCGAACGCCAACTCGACGGAACGCATCGCGACGAGCGCGCAGAGCAGTGGAGAGAGGCTTTGGCGCGCCACGGGTATGGCGAGTAGGCGCAATCAAAGGCGCCAAGCGCCGTCAAGCGTGTTCGCTGATCCATTCGGTGGTGAAGCGCTGAATGAGTGAAAACTGTTTGGTCAACTGTCGGCCGATGAAGGTTTCGACCTTGCCGCCGACCAGCGGGACATTGAACTCCACGGTGGCCTTACAACTCAGCCGCGAGCCGTTGCGTGTTGGCGACAGTACCGCAGTGCCGGAACCGGATCCCGGCGCGCCGTGCGTTGCGATGCTTACCTCGCCATGTACAACGCCGTCGCGGACCGGACTCCACGTCTCTTCCTGTACGACGCGCCATTCGCTGGGATAGAACTTTGCGACGAGTTTGGGCAACCCCTCGTGGTGTGCGTCCTGGACGACGACCACGTTGACACCAACGTCGTCGTCAACCTCCAACGACTCCAGCCTGCTGCGACCGCCGAACGCCTCGATCCGCGCCAGCCAATACTCCTCCTCGCAGAAGGCTGAATGGATCTGTTCGACTCTGGCCGGAGACTCGATCGCGAAGTCGAATGACCGTGGCATACCGGCCACGCTATCGCCTGTAAGCCCTGCGGCGTGATCAAAGTCTGAACGCGGCCACCGCCGGCGAAACGAGGCCTATGCTGAGTCCACCGAAAGCCTGCACCGTCGAGGGGCGGTGAGGAAGGGGCAGAGTTCTGACAAGTTCTGAAGCCCCAGGGCCGATCGACCCCGTCAACGATCACCGCGACAAGGTGGACTTCACGTGGGTCCAATGGGGATCGGTGGAATGGACGATGCTCTGTATGCTCTACCTGCGCGCGTGCGAAAGTCGTTTGGAGCGACCGATTCTCGGCGATCACTTCGCCGCACGAGATGTCGCCCGGATCGACTACGACTTCGAGCGAATCCATCGAGCCGTCCGTCCGACGAGCAATCAATTCGGGGTGGCATTGCGCGGCGCACAGTTGGACGCCTGGACCACCGACTACCTGAACCACCATCGCGATGCCGTTGTTCTCCATCTCGGATGTGGTTTGCACAGTCGCGCATTTCGACTGCCAATTCCCGAAGGTGTGCGGTGGTTCGACGTCGACCTGCCGCAAGTGATTGCGATGCGTCGCCAGTTGTACTCCGAATCCGAGACCTACCGAATGATTGGGTCATCGGTGACCGATGCCGGGTGGATCGACGATTTACCGGAGGGCGGTCCCGTCTTGATCGTCGCCGAAGGGCTTCTTGTCTACCTGAACCCCGGCGACATCGCAGAGCTGCTCCACCGATTGGTCGACCGATTCGACAGCGGTGAATTGCTCGCTGACCTGATGTCGAAGTGGGGCCTGCGGATCTCAAAGATTGCGCGGCCCGGGATGATCAAATGGGGCACCCGGCACGGTGAAGAAATCACCCGTTGGGATTCTCGCCTCGAACTGGTGGATCAGAAGCCTGTCGTCGCCGGCTTCGACAAAATTCCACTCAAGCCGCAACGGTTGCTGTATCACGCCCAGTACGCGATTCCGCTGACGCGAAACCACTTACGGGTCTTCCGCTTCGCGTTCTGACCACCGCAATCGTGCGCTGCTGGCGCGGAAAAGACATGCCCGTTCACTTTGCCGCATGGCCGGCGCTGGGCCTGGCCGATGCTGCCGCGGCCAGAGATGGTCTTGTGGCGACATCTTCGCGGATACCCGGCGCGCCTGCTTAGGCAGGGTCTGAACTCATCGCCCCGGCAAAAAGTGGTACGGCGAAATCGCAGTCCTTCACCGACCGCCCGATAACTGGGCTTTGCCGGCTTCCTTAGGCCTCGCCTGATAATGGCGCCGGCCGCCAGGAAACCGCGCGTCACCTGCGACGAAGCGGCCACCCGGCCCGACTCGCCGACGATGTTGTCTGACATCAAAGAGCTGTTGTTGACGTCCGCGCCAATTTCTGGAATCGCGAGACCAGCGTCCTTTAGCTGCCGTACGTTCAGATCGGTTCTGCTGATTTCGACTCACGCTCTGGACAACTAGTCGGCTCCGATCCGTTTGGCACATCATGGCAGCTTTTCCTCAACAGTGGACTTGTCGCCGTAGGCACGCAACCACGGGCGAGCTCGCTGCCGGCTGGCCGACTGTTCAGCCGTTCTCCCCGCCGATCCAGCCTGCATCGAAGTCATCTCGATCGACGCGGCTGGCGGCTCATGCCAGAGCGGGCGCAGCGTTGCGCTTCTGACGGCGCACCCATGAGGGAAGGGACGGTCACATGGGACTGGATGACCGGGCACTTCCGCTGACGCAGCGACAACTTGACATCTGGCTCGCGCACCAGAGCGGTCACTCGAGCACGGAGTGGCAGCTCGGCCTCATGGCCAAAATAGACGGTCCCGTAGACCGCGAACTGCTCGAGTGGGCAATCCGTCGCGCACTTCATGAGGCCGAACCAATCCGGGCCGCCTTCTTCGAAGCGGACGGGCAGGTCTGCCAACAGGCCATCGAATACTCGGACGTCGAACTCGCCTTCCACGACGTGCGTTCGTCGAGCGAACCCGTGCAGGAAGCTTGGCGGATAGCGTCGTCGATACAACGCACGCCGATGTCATTCAGTGGTCCATTGCTCAAATTCGCGCTGTTCCAAACGCAGCTGAATGAATTCTTCTGGTTCAGCTGCTGTCACCACATCGTCATCGACGGCCTGAGCATCGCGCTCGTTGGCCGTCGCATCGCGGCGATCTACTCCGCAATCGCTTGTGGCGCAACCATTCCGCCTGCGTTCTTCGGCTCGCTGCACGACTTTGTCAGCTGCGAGCTGGAGTACGAGGGCTCCGACGACTACCGGGCAGACCGCGCTTACTGGAGTGCCAACCTGCCGTCAGCACGCGGGCCTGACTACGGTCCGCAGGGCACTCGCGAGCCCGATTCCCACTTGCCCTCCACGCCAACATCTTTGGCTCCCGCTACCGTGAACCACGTCAAAGGACTGTCCAAGGAATTGGGCATCCGCCAAACGTCGGTGCTCACCGCGGCTTGTGCGCTATTGGTCAGCGGATGCGGCGCTCGGGGCTCAGAGGTGGTGCTCGACTTCCCGGTCGGCAGACGGCTGAGCCCGGAAGCCCGAACCCTGCCCGCGATGCTCGCCGGGGTGGTACCGCTGGTGCTGAAGACGTCGCCACGATCGCGAGTCGCTGACTTCTGTCGGCACGTGGACGCGCAGGTCCGAGAGGCTCTGCGCCATCAACGATTTCCCGTTCAAACCCTCGAGGGTGAGGAAGGTGTGCCCGGTTCGGGCCAGTCGGCGCATCGAGTGGTTCTCAACTTCGTTCCATCCCGGCTCACCCTCGATCTCGGCGGCGTTCCGGCAACCGCTACCTACACCACCTTCGGACCGGTCGACCATTTCGGGATGTTCTTCCTCGGCACCGGCGATCAACAAGCCTTCTGCACGGCGGGTGCAGGGCAACCGTTCTCGAACTTCGAGCCCGCAGATCTCGCCGCTCGGTTCGAGCGCATACTCGTGAAAATGGCCGCCGATCCAACACGGCGGCTGCTTTCGGTGGACATTGTCGGCGCCGACGAACACGCCGGCCTTCACCGCTGGGGGAATCGGGCGGTGTTGACGCAGCCGGCGGTGCCGGTGTCGATCCCAGTTCTGTTCGCCGAGCAGGTGGCACGCGCGCCGGAGGCCGTGTCTGTGGTGTGCGACGGACGTTCGCTTACCTACGGCGAACTCGACAAAGCGTCGAATCATTTGGCGCGCAGGCTGATCGACGGTGGCGCCGGGCCGGGTCAGTGTGTGGCGTTGTTCTTGCCGCGGTCGGTCGAGGCAATCGTCGCGATGGTCGCTGTGCTCAAGACGGGCGCCGCGTATGTGCCGATCGATCCGGCGTATCCGGACGCGCGTATCGCCTTCACGGTCGACGACGCCGCGCCCATCACCGCGATCACCACCGGCGAGCTGGCCGAGCGACTTAAGGAACATCGGGATCTCGCGATCGTCGAAGTCAGTGACTCCCGGATCGGTAAATATCCGGTGAGCGGATTGCCGGCGCCGAGTGCCGACGATGTGGCTTACATCATGTACACCTCGGGCACCACCGGTGTGCCCAAAGGTGTTGCGGTCACGCACCACAACGTGACTCAACTGCTCGGTCAGCCGGATCGGTACCTGCCCACGCAGGCATGGGCCCAATGGCATTCCTTCGCCTTCGACGCCTCGGTCGAAGAGATCTGGGGTGCACTGCTGCATGGCGGCCGGCTGGTGGTGGTGCCCGAGAAGGTTGCGGGCTCACCAGCCGACCTGCAAGCCCTGCTCGTCGCAGAACAAGTCACCGTGCTCAGCCAAACTCCTTCAGCGGTGGGGATGCTCTGCCCGGAGGCGGTGGAGTCCGTGGCCGTGCTCCTGGCCGGTGAGCCCTGTCCCGCGGATGTGGTGGACCGGTGGGCGCCGGGCCGGGTGTTGATCAACGGTTACGGGCCGACGGAGACCACCGTTTGCGCATCCCGAACCGGCCCCCTTGCAGCGGGTTTCGGCACGCCGCCGATCGGCGTGCCCGTGCCGGGGGCCGCGCTGTTCGTGTTGGATGCCTGGTTGCGGTCGGTGCCGGCAGGCGTCATCGGTGAGCTGTATGTGGCCGGTCGGGGTGTCGGCCTCGGGTATGTGCATCGCGCGGGGTTGACGGCATCCCGATTCGTGTCTTGCCCTCTCGGCGTTGCGGGCTCGCGGATGTATCGGACAGGAGATCTAGTCCGGTGGGCCACCGACGGTCAGCTGCACTACCTCGGTCGTGCCGACGAGCAGGTCAAGATACGCGGCTATCGCATCGAGTTGGGTGATGTGCGCGAAGCATTGGCCGGCATCGATGGCGTCGAGCATGCAGCGGTGGTTGTCCGCGAAGATCGCCCCGGCGACAAACGGTTGGTGGGTTACGTCGTCGGCGGCGTGGATCCGGTCGAAGCCCGCGCCGCGTTGGGGGAGCGGTTGCCGGCGCACATGGTGCCCGCCGCGGTGGTGAGGGTCGACGCCTTGCCGCTGACAGTCAACGGGAAGCTCGACGTTCGCGCATTGCCCGCACCGGAGTATGTCGGCGCCAACGGCTTTCGGGCTCCGTCGACCGCGGTAGAAGAAATCTTGGCCGGCATCTACGCGCAGGTGCTCGGGGTGGACCGCGTCGGCGCGGACGACTCGTTCTTCGACCTGGGCGGAGACAGCGTCTCGGCGATGCGGCTAGTAGCTGCAGTCAACGCATCGATGAACGCCGGCATCGGGGTCCGCGCGGTATTCGATGCGCCGACCATCGCCCAACTTGCGACCCGGGTCGGTATGGAGTCGGCGGCGTTGGCGCCGTTGGTGGCGGGGGAGCGCCCCGCGGTCTTGCCGCTTTCGTTCGGGCAGGCCCGGTTATGGTTCGTCGACCAATTACAGGGGCTTTCACCGGTCTACAACATGGCGGTGGCGCTGCGACTGAACGGCGACCTGGACTCGGCTGCGTTGCGGTTGGCGTTGGCCGATGTGGTCACCCGCCACGAGTCGCTTCGCACCATATTCGTGGCCCACGATGGGGTGCCAGCGCAGGTGGTGCTGCCGCCCGAGCGCGCCGATGTCGGTTGGGCTCTGGTGGACGCCAGCTCGTGGTCGGGTGCTCAGCTGACCGAGGCCCTCGAGGCAGCCGCGACTTACGGGTTCGACCTGGCAGCAGAAATCCCCTTGCGTGCAACGCTTTTCCGACTCAGTGAAGACGAGCACGTGTTGGTGGGAGTGGTCCACCACATCGCGGCGGACGGGTGGTCAGTTGGACCGCTGGTTGCGGATCTGAACCAGGCCTATGCCAGCCGATGCGCAGGCCAAACTCCCCATTGGGCACCGCTACCGGTGCAGTACGCCGATTACGCGCTGTGGCAGCGCGCCCAGTTCGGTGCCCTGGACGATCCTGACAGCCCGATCGCCGCGCAGTTGTCATATTGGGAGCAGGAACTGGCTAATCTGCCTGAGCGGCTGGGCTTGCCGACCGATCGGCCCTATCCAGCGGTGGCGGATATGCGCGGCGCCAAGGTGGTCATCGACTGGCCGGTCGAGGTGCAGCAGCAGGTCCGCGCGCTGGCTGCTCAGCATGAGGCGACCAGTTTCATGGTGATGCAAGCGGCGTTAGCGGTGCTGTTGTCGCGGCTGAGCGCCAGTTGTGACGTGGCGGTGGGCTTTCCGATTGCCGGACGCCGCGATGCAGCGCTAGAGGGATTGGTGGGGTTCTTCGTCAACACGTTGGTGTTGCGGGTCGACGTGTCCGGCGCTCTGACTGCCGCCGAATTGCTGGCGCAGGTGCGCCGACGCAGCCTCGCGGCCTTCGAGCATCAGGACGTGCCCTTCGAGGTGCTGGTGGAGCGACTCAACCCGACGCGCAGTCTCGCCCATCATCCGCTGGCGCAGGTGATGCTGGCCTGGCAGAACTTGCCGGGCAACACGGGCGATCCGGTCAGCGGACTGAGCCTGGGTGACTTGGAAGTGACTCAGGTGCCCGTCGAAACACATTCGGCCAGAGTCGATATCGCGTTGTCGCTGGCCGAGCGTTTCACCGGTGAAGGGCAGCCGGCCGGCATCGGTGGCGCGGTGGAGTTCCGCACCGATGTGTTCGACTCGGCCAGCATCGAGGCGCTGATCGAGAGGCTGCAGCGGGTCCTTGCCGCGATGAGCGCGGACTCCGCAGTCAGGTTGTCGGCCATCGATGTCGTCGATGCCACTGAGCACCGCTGGCTGGCTGACAACGGCAACTGGGCGGTGCTGACCCGACCTGCGACCGCGGCAGTGTCAGTGCCGGCGCTGTTCGCCGCACAGGCGACCCGTGCTCCCGATGCGGTAGCCATCAGCTGCGGTGGCCGTCAAGTGACCTATCGCGAGCTCGATGAAGCGTCGAACCGGCTGGCGCGTCTGCTGGCCGATCAGGGCGCAGGCCCGGGAGACGTTGTGGCGATGGTCTTCTCGCGATGCGCTGACGCGGTGGTCGCGATGTTGGCGGTGCTCAAGGCGGGTGCGGCGTATCTGGCGATCGACGCCGCACTGCCTGCGGCGCGGCTGGAATTCATGCTCGCCGACGCTGCACCGGTCGCGGCGGTGAGCACCGCGAGACTGCGGTCGCGGTTGGGCGGGTACGACGGGCCGGTCATCGACATCGACGACCCGCGCCTTCATGAGCGGCCCAGCACCGGCTTGCCGATGCCCAGCGCCGACGGGCGGGCCTATGTGATCTACACGTCCGGAACCACCGGGGTGCCGAAAGCGGTCGCCGTCACCCACCGCAACCTGGCACACCTGGCGGCTTCGACTCCGCAGCAGTTGCCGCCGAAACAGGCTTGGACACAATGTCATTCGTACGCGTTCGACTTCTCTGTCTGGGAAATCTGGGCTGCGCTGCTGGGCGGAGGCCGCCTGGTTGTCGTGCCCGAAGAGGTGGCCAGCTCCCCGGAGGCATTTCACGCGTTGATCGTCGACGAAGACGTCACAGTGTTGACACAGACACCGTCGGCGATCAGCGCATTGTCGCCGCAGGGGCTGGAATCGGTGGCCGTGTTGCTCGGCGGGGAGGCCTGCCCGAGCGAGGTGGTGGATCGCTGGGCACGAGGACGGGTCGTGATCAACGCCTACGGCCCGACCGAGGCCACCGTGTATGCGTCGATGACCCCGCCGCTGGGACTGAATCTGGACGTCGTGCCGATCGGTGCGCCAGTGCCCACTGCGGCGGTGTTCGTGCTCGACGCATGGCTTCAGCTCGTATCGGCCGGTGTGATCGGGGAATTGTATGTGGCCGGGGCAGGCGTCGCCGACGGCTACGTAGGCCGCACCGGGTTGACTGGATCTCGTTTCGTGGCATGCCCGTTCGGCCTTGCGGGGTCCCGGATGTATCGCACCGGGGATCTGGTGCGGTGGGGTGCCGATGGGCAGTTGCAATACCTCGGCCGGTCTGACGAGCAAGTCAAGATCCGCGGCTATCGCATCGAGTTGGGCGAAATCCAATCCGCCCTCGGCGATCTCGACGAAGTGAGCCAAGCCGTCGTCGTAGCGCGTGAAGATCGCCCCGGTGACAAGCGGCTCGTCGCCTACTTCACCGGGTCGGCCGACCCCGCCGAGCTGCGCGCGGTACTGGCGCAGCGCCTGCCGGGCTACATGGTGCCCGCCGCGGTGATCGCGCTGGACGCACTGCCTTTGACGGTCAACGGCAAACTCGACGTTCGCGCTTTGCCGGCACCGGACTACGGTGGCATCGAGCGCTATCGCACCCCCAGCGATGCGGTCGAGGAAATCCTGGCCGGCATCTACGCGCAAGTGCTCGGTCTGGAGCGGGTTGGCGTCGACGAGTCATTTTTCGACCTGGGGGGCGACAGCATCCTGTCGATGCAAGTGGTGGCGCGTGCGCGGGCGGCCGGCCTGACCTGTGAGCCTCGCGACGTTTTCGTCGAGCAGAGCGTGGCGCGGCTGGCGCGGGTGGTCGGTGTCGCCGAGCACAACGGGCCGGCTGACGAAGGCGTCGGACCGGTCGCGCTCACTCCGGTCATGGCCTGGCTGCACGACGTCGACGGCCGGGTCGACCAGTTCAACCAGACCATGGTGCTCAACGCCCCGCCCGGAGTCACGCGAGCCGATGTGGTGGTGGTCCTGCAGGCGCTGCTGGATCGGCATGCGATGTTGCGCCTGCGCGTCGACGACAACGGGACTGGCGGCTGGATGCTGAGCGCGCCGCCGGCCGGATCAGTCGACGCGCACGAGTGCCTGCACACCGTCGACGTGGTCTCCGACGAGGCGGTGACAGCGGCCCGTGCCCGGTTGAACCCTGCCGCCGGGCGAATGGTCAGCGCACTGTGGGCGAGGAGCACCGGCGAGTTGGTGATGATCGTCCACCATCTGGCCGTCGACGCGGTGTCGTGGCGAATCCTGTTGGAAGACATCAACATTGCGTGGGCACAGCACTGCAGCGGCCAACCCGTCGCCCTGCCCGCCGTCGGCACCTCGTTCGCCCGATGGTCGGCCCTGCTCGCCGAACGCGCCCGCCACCCCGACGTGGCCGCCCAGGCCGACGCGTGGCAGAACGTCGAAAACACACCGCCGCTTCCGCCGCCGAACCCGACCGTCGACACGTACGCCAGCGCCGGGCATCTGTCGGTGTCGCTGGACGCCGACACCACCGGGGCCCTGCTCGCCGACGTGCCCGGCGCGTTTCACGTTGCGGTGCAAGATGTTTTGCTGATCGCGTTCGGGTTGGCTCTGGCGGAATTCTGCGGTACGTCCGCGCCGATCGCCATCGAGGTGGAGGGCCACGGCCGCGCCGACGGACTGGCCGCCGATGTGGATCTGTCACGCACCGTCGGCTGGTTCACCACCAAACACCCCGTCGCGCTGGCGGTGGGCGGCCTGTCATGGGCACAGGTGACCGCCGGTGATGCTGGGCTGGGGGTAATCATCAAGGCGGCCAAAGAACGGCTGCGCGCGCTGCCCGACCCGCTGACCTATGGGCTGCTGCGCTACCTCAGCCCTTCTGTCGATATGACGGGGCCGGATCCGCTGGTTGCCTTTAACTTCCTGGGACGTCTCAGCGCGGGTCGGATGTCTGAGGACATGTGGCAGATCAGCACCGACGGCCTGTCGGTGACGACGACGGCAGCGCGGGTGGACATGCCGCTGACGCATGCCGTGGAGCTGACCGCCGGTGCCGTCGACAGCCCTGACGGCTTCCTCATGCAGGCCACCTGGACCTGGGCGCCGTCGGTGCTCGATCGTGACGGGATAGTTCGCCTGAGCCGGCTGTGGAGCGAAGCGCTGGCCGGCATCTGCGCCCATGTGCGTTGCGGCGGAGGCGGATTGAGCCCGTCCGACATCGCCCCGGCCCGGCTGAGCCAGACCCAGATCGACGACCTCGAACGGCGGCATCGGGTGGCCGACATCTTGCCGTTGACGCCGCTTCAGCAGGGCCTGCTGTTCCACGCCGACACCACCGGCCGCCACGGCGGCGACACATATGCGATGCAACTCGACATCGCGGTGTCAGGCCCTCTCGACGCTGAGCGGCTGCGGCAGGCCGTGCAGAGCGTTGTTCGCCGCCATCCCAATCTGGCGGCGGGGTTCTGCTCCGAGTTCGACGAGCCGGTGCAGGTGATTTCCGCCGATCCCACAGCCGCCTGGCGGTACGAGCAGCTCGGCAGCGAAGAACAGATCCAGGCGATGTGCAACGAGGAACGGACCGCGGTGTGCAACCTGGCGACCGCGCCGGTATTCCGGGCCGCGTTGATTCGCACCGGTGCGGACCGGCATCGGTTCGTGCTGACCAATCACCACATCGTGCTCGACGGCTGGTCGCTTCCCGTCCTGTTGAGCGAGATCTTTGCCGCCTACTACGGACAGCGGCTGGCCCCGGCGGTGCCGTATCGGCGGTTCGTGACCTGGCTCGCCGGCCGCGGTCAAGATGCGGCGCTCGCGGCGTGGGCGCATGCGCTCGTTGGGTTCGACACCCCCACCCTGGTCGGTGCCCCCGGCCTCGGAGTCCCGGGCCGTCGAGGTGTGCACACCAGTGAATTGTCGAAAGAGGCCACTGCGGCGCTGAGCGAATTGGCTCGCGCACAGCACACGACGGTCAACACGGTGTTGCAGGCCGGGTGGGCGCAGATGTTGGCGGCATTGACCGGCAAACACGATGTGGTGTTCGGCACCGCGGTGTCGGGCAGGCCGGCCGACGTGGCGGGCGCGGAGTCGATGGTGGGCCTGTTGATCAACACCGTGCCCATGCGCGCACAACTCAGCGCGGTCATCACGACGGCCGAATTGCTGGAGCAGTTAACGCGGTTCACCGCGGACACCCTGGAGCATCAGCATCTGGCGCTGCCGCAGATCCACCGCCTCACCGGCCATGACCAGTTGTTCGACACGCTGTTCGTGTTCGAGAACTATCCCGTCGACACCGCCGCGTTGAGCGGCGCGGACGGGCTGACCGTCACCGGATTCCAGGGCCGGGAGTCCACCCACTACCCACTGACGTTGCAGGCCCGGCCCGGCCCGCAGTTGAGCCTGCGCCTCGAGTACGACGCCGAGCTGTTCGACCTCGGCACGATAACCGCACTCGTCACTCGACTCCTGACCACCCTGGCCGCGATGGCCGCCGATCCCGCTCGGCGGCTTTCCGCCATCGATCCACTCGACTCCGAACAGCACCGGAGCCTCGACGAATTGGGGCATCGTGCGGTACTGACGCAGCCGGCGGCACCTGCCTCGATCCCGGCGCTGTTCGCCGCACAAGTGCAACGCTTCCCGCGAGCGGCGGCGGTGGTGTGCGACGGCCAGTCGCTGTCCTACCAAGAACTGGATGAGGTGTCGAACCGGCTGGCGCACTTACTGATTGAGCACGGGGCTGGACCCGGCGAATGCATTGCACTGCTGATGCCGCGGTCGGCGGAGGCGATCGTGGCGATTCTGGCGGTGCTCAAGACCGGAGCGGCGTATCTGCCCGTCGACCCGGCCGTGCCGGATTCGCGGTTGCATTTCATGATCGATGACGCCGCACCGGTCATTGCGCTGACCACACCCGGGATGCGGTCGCGGCTCGAGGGTTGCCGGGGGATTACGGTCGTCAATGTCGACGACCCCCGCATCCGGACCTACCCCGCGACCGCCCTGCCGGAGCCGGCGTCTGATGACGTCGCCCACGTCGTCTACACCTCCGGTACCACCGGTATCCCGAAAGGTGTTGCGGTCACGCACCACAACGTCACCCGTTTGTTCGACGGCCTCGATGTCGGGGTCGGCATGGGACCCGGACAAACGTGGACGCAGTGTCATTCGCTGGCGTTCGACTACTCGGTGTGGGAGATGTGGGCACCGCTGTTGCACGGCGGACGGCTGCTCGTCGTGCGGGACGATGTGGTGGCCTCGCCAGAAGACTTGCACGCGTTACTTATCGAGCAACACGTGACCGTGTTCAGCCAAACGCCGTCGGCGTTGGCCACCCTGACTCCAGGGGGTCTGGAGGCCGCCGCGTTGGTGATCGCCGCCGAACCGTGCCCTGCCGAGGTGGTGGAGCGGTGGGCGCCGGGGCGAGTGATGATCAACGGCTACGGACCCACAGAAACCACCGTCTATGCCAGCATCAGCGCCCCACTGACTCCCGAATCCCCAGTGCCGATTGGCATTCCGGTACCGGGGGCCGCATTGTCCGTGCTGGATCCGTGGCTGCGCCCGGTACCGGCCGGGCTGGTCGGCGAGCTATATGTGGCCGGACACGGCGTCGGAGTGGGCTACGTGCGCCGTGCCGCCCTGACCGCTTCGCGGTTCGTGCCGTGCCCCTACGGGCCGCCGGGGTCGCGGATGTATCGCAGCGGGGATCTGGTGCGCTGGGGCACCGACGGGCAACTGCACTACCTCGGCCGCGCCGACGAGCAAGTCAAAATCCGTGGCTATCGCATCGAACTCGGCGACGTGCGCGCCGCATTGGCCGCCGTAACCGGCGTGGAACACGCCATCGTGATCGTGCGTGAAGACCGACCCGGAGACAAACGCCTCGTCGGCTACATCACGGGCACCGCCGACCCCGCTGAGGTCCGCACCGACCTCGCCGAAAAGTTGCCGGGCTACATGATTCCCGCCGCCATCATGGCCATCGATGCGCTTCCGCTGACCGTCAACGGCAAACTCGACGTTCGCGCGCTGCCCGCCCCCGACTACCACCACGGCGAGCACTACCGCGCGCCTGTCACTCCTGTCGAGGAAATCCTCGTCGGGATCTACACCCAAGTACTGGGAGTCGGGCGCGTCGGCGTCGCCGACTCTTTCTTCGACCTCGGCGGCGACTCCCTTTCCGCCATGCGCACTATCGCCGCGATCAACACCACCCTCGGCGCCGACCTGAGCATCCGCACGCTGTTCGACTCGCCCACCATCGCCGAGCTCGCCCCGCATATCCGCACCGAACACAAACTGCGCCAACCGCTTCGCGCCGTCCCACGCCCCGAAGCCATTCCGCTTTCATACGCTCAGAACCGCCTTTGGTTCCTCGACCAGTTGCAGGGGCCGTCGCCGGTCTACAACATGGCGGTGGCGTTGCGGCTGTGCGGGCATCTCGACGTGGATGCGTTGCGGGCGGCACTGAGCGACGTCGTGGCCCGCCACGAAAGTCTGCGCACCCTTTACGTGGCGACTGAGGGCATTCCTCAGCAGCTCGTGCTGTCACATGACCGTGCGGATTTCGGCTGGGACGTGGTCGACGCCAGCTCGTGGTCGGCTGACCGGCTGTCAGAGGCCATCGACGAGGCGTCTCGGCACGTGTTCGATCTTGCCGGCGAAATCCCGTTGTACACAACGCTTTTACGGACCGGCGCTGACGAGCATGTGCTTGTCGGCGTGGTGCACCATATTGCCGCCGACGGCGCGTCGGTGGCGCCGCTGCTACGTGATTTGGACGCTGCATATCGGGCGCGCCGACACGACGACCAGCCTGCATGGACGCAACTGCCCGTCCAGTACGCCGATTACACACTGTGGCAGCGTGCGCAATTCGGTGATCTCGAGGATGCGGAAAGTCCAATCGCCGAACAGCTTTCCTATTGGAGCGATGTTCTGGGCGGTCTGCCCGAACGGTTGCAGCTGCCCACCGACCGGCCGTACCCGGCGATCGCCGATCAACGCGGGGCAGTCATATCGGTGGACTGGCCGGCCGAGCTACAGCGACGTGTGCGCGATCTGGCCGCCGAGCATCACACGACCAGTTTCATGGTGATGCAGGCTGCGTTGGCGCTGTTGTTGTCGCGCGTCGGCGCTACTTCGGATGTCGCCGTTGGGTTTCCGGTTGCAGGACGCGCTGATCCGGCACTCGCCGAGTTGGTCGGCTTCTTCGTCAACACGTTGGTGTTACGGGTGGATCTGGGCGGCGATCCGACCGTTGCCGAACTGTTGGGTCAGGTGCGCCGGCGCAGCCTGGGCGCATTCGAGCACCAGGACGTGCCGTTCGAGGTGCTGGTGGAGCGGCTCAACCCCACCCGGAGCTTGGCCCATCACCCACTGGTGCAGGTGGCGTTGGCGTGGCAGAACTCCAGCGGCTACGACTTCACCGATGCTGCGGTCGGCATGGCGCTCGATGATCTCGACGTCACGCAACTGCCTGTTGATACCCACACCGCTCGAATGGATTTGGTGTTCTCTCTCTCCGAGAAGTTTTCGACGGCTGATCAACCCGCTGGGATCGGTGGGGCGGTGGAGTTCCGCACCGACGTGTTCGACGCGGCCAGTGTTGAAACACTGGTCGAGCGGCTGCGGCGGGTGCTGGAGGCGATGACGGCCGACCCGACGGCGCGAATCTCGTCGATCGACATCGTTGATGCCGCCGAGCATGCGCGCCTTGACGCGCTCGGGAACCGAGCAGTGCTGGAAAGGTCTGCGCGCAAGACGATCTCGATTACGGCGCTCTTCGCCCAGCACGTCGCGCAGACGCCAGACGCAGTCGCCATCAGCTTCGGTGGCCGCACGATGACCTACCAAGAGCTCGACGAAGCGTCAAATCGTTTGGGAAACATACTCGTTGACGCCGGCGCCACGGCGGGCAAGTGCGTCGCGCTGCTGTTCAATCGACCGGCCGACGCGATTGTGGCGATTCTGGCGGTGCTCAAAACCGGCGCCGCGTATCTGCCCATTGACCCGTCGATTCCGGACGCGCGGCTGGCGTTCGTGCTCGACGACGCCGCGCCCGTCGCGGCGGTGACCTCCACCGGGCTGCGCTCACGGCTGGAGGGCTACGAGGCGACGATAATCGTCGTCGACGACGCCGCGATCGGCAGGCAGCCCGCGAAGCCGTTGGCGGCGGCAGCGCCGGACGACATCGCCTACGTCATCTACACCTCCGGAACCACCGGCACGCCCAAAGGCGTTGCGGTGAGCCATCACAACGTCACGCAACTTCTGGGTTCGCTGGACTCCGGTCTGCCGCGAACCGGTGTGTGGCCGCAGTGCCACACGTTGGCGTTCGACGTCTCGGTGTGGGAAATCTTCGGCGCACTTCTGCGCGGCGGTCGAGTTGTCGTCGTGCCCGAAGAGGTAACGAGTTCACCGCAAGACCTCCACGCCCTGTTGGTCAGCGAGCACGTCGACGTCCTCACTCAAACCCCATCGGCGGTGTCGGCCCTGTCACCAGCAGGCTTGGACTCCGTCGCCCTGGTGGTCGTCGGCGAGGCCTGCCCGGCCGAGGTGGTGGATCAGTGGGCCCCGCGGGTGGTGATCAACGCCTACGGCCCTACCGAAACCACGATGTGCGTGGCGATCAGCGCGCCGCTGATCGCAGGTGCCGGAGTGCCGATTGGTAGCCCCGTGCCCGGAGCCGCGTTGTTTGTGCTTGATGAGTTGTTGCGTGTGGTGCCGGTGGGGGTGGCGGGTGAGTTGTATGTGGGGGGTTGTGGTGTGGGGGTTGGTTATGTGGGGCGGGGGGGTTTGACGGGGGCGCGGTTTGTGGCGTGTCCGTTTGGGGGTTTTGGTGCGCGGATGTATCGGACTGGGGATGTGGTGCGGTGGGGTGTTGATGGGCAGTTGCGGTTTTTGGGTCGGGTTGATGAGCAGGTCAAGATTCGCGGCTATCGCGTCGAGTTGGGGGAGATCCAGTGCGTGCTGGGTGGTGTCGATGGTGTCGGGCAGGCGGTGGTTGTTGTGCGGGAGGATCGTCCCGGCGATAAGCGGCTGGTCGGCTATGTGACCGGTGACATCGACGCGAGCGCGGTTCGTGAACAGCTGGCGGCGCGCTTGCCGGGTTATATGGTGCCCGCGGCGGTGGTGGGGTTGGATGTGTTGCCGTTGACGGTCAACGGCAAGCTCGATGTGCGGGCGTTGCCGGCGCCGGATTATGGCGGCATTGAGCGTTACCGCGCCCCCGGTGATGCGGTCGAGGAACTGTTGGCCGGGATTTACGCGCAAGTGCTTGGCTTGGAGCGGGTTGGCGTGGATGAGTCGTTTTTCGATTTGGGCGGCGACAGCATCTTGTCGATGCAGGTGGTGGCGCGTGCGCGGGCGGCGGGTTTGATGTGTCGGCCGCGCGATGTGTTTGTCGAGCAGAGCGTGGCGCGGCTGGCGCGGGTGGTGGGGGTCGTCGAGGCGCTCGGTGCGGCCGATGAGGGTGTGGGCCCGGTGGTGCTGACGCCGATCATGGCGTGGCTGGGTGAGGTTGCGGGCCCGGTGGATGAGTTCAACCAGACGATGGTGTTGCAGGCCCCGCCCGCAGTCACGCGAGCCGATGTGGTGGTGGTGGTGCAGGCGCTGCTGGATCGGCACCCGATGTTGCGGTTGTGCGCTACCCGTGCCGGCGGTAAGGGGTGGGTGTTGGCGGTGCCCGAGGTGGGGTCGGTGGATGCCGCGGAGTGTGTGCACTCCGTGGAGGTGTTCTCGGATGCGGCGTTGGTGGCGGCGCGGGGGCGGTTGAATCCCGCTGCGGGGCGGATGGTTTCGGTGTTGTGGGTCAGCGCCAGCCATCAGGTGGTGGTGGTGATTCATCATTTGGCTGTTGATGCGGTGTCGTGGCGGATTGTGGTGGAAGACCTCAACATTGCCTGGGCGCAGCATCAGCGTGGTCAGCCGGTGGTGTTGGCGGGGGCGGCGACGTCGTTTGCGCGGTGGTCGGCGGTGTTGGCCGAGTACGCCCGCGATCCGCAGGTGTTGGCCCAGGCTGCGGCGTGGCGGCTGGCTGTGGTCGCCCCGGTGTTCGCGGCGCCGCGGCCTGACACCGATACCTATGCCAGCGCGGGATCGCTGTCGGTGTCGTTGGATGTCGAGCGCACCCGGGCGTTGGTGGGGCCGGTGCCCGCGGCGTTTCACGCCGGCGTGCACGACATTTTGTTGATTGCGTTGGGGTTGGCCTGCGCGCAGTTTGTGGGTGACCGATGCCCGATCGGTATCGATGTGGAAGGCCACGGCCGCCTCGAGGAGTTGGCAGCCGACATCGATCTGTCCCGCACCGTGGGCTGGTTCACCACCAAACACCCCGTCGCGCTTCGCCCGGGCGCCCTGTCGTGGGCCCATGTCAGCGCCGGTGACGCTGCCCTGGGTGCGGTGATCAAAGACCTCAAAGAACAACTGCGCGCCTTACCCGAGCCCGTGACCTACGGGCTGCTGCGCTACCTCAACACCGACGTCGACCTATCCACCCCCGACCCCACCATCGGATTCAACTACCTCGGCCGATCGGGCGCGGCGGAGAAGTCGGACGAGCTATGGCGCCCGGCTCACGAAAGCATGTCAGCCGCGGCCACCGCCGCGAAAATACCGATGCCCCTTGCCCATACCGTGGAACTCAACGCCGTCACCGTCGACACCGGCACCGGCCCAGTCTTGCAAGCCACCTGGACCTGGGCGCGCTCGGTGCTCGACGACACTCAGATCGGCCGATTGAGCCGGCTGTGGTTCGAGGCGCTGACCGGCATCTGCGCCCACGTGCGCGGCGGCGGCGGAGGTTTGACACCGTCGGATATCGCGCCGGCCACGCTGAGCCAGCAGCAGCTCGACACATTGCAACAGCAACACCGCATCGCCGACATCCTGCCGCTGACCCCCTTGCAACAGGGCTTGCTGTTTCATGCCAGCGCCACGAACGGCAACGGCGAGGACGTCTATGCGATGCAGCTCGACATCACCGTGACCGGTCCGCTCGACGCCAACCGGTTGCGTGAGGCCGTGCAGACCGTCGTCCGTCGGCACCCCCAGCTGGCGGCGCGGTTCTGTGCACAATTCGACGCCCCGGTACAAATCATTCCGGCCGACCCCGTACCGGCCTGGCGCCACGAGGAGCTTGACTCAGGCGACCGAATCCAGGCGGTGTGTGCGGAGGAACGGGCCGCGGTTTGCGATCTGGCCAGCCCGCCCGCGTTCCGGGTGGCGCTGATCCGCACCGGCGAAGATCGGTACCGGGTGGTGCTGACCAATCACCACATCGTCATGGACGGCTGGTCGCTACCGATCCTGCTGCAAGAGATCTTCGCCACCTATCACCACCAGCGCCTACCCGTGCCGGGCTCGTACCGCAGCTTCGTCAGCTGGCTGGCCGGGCGGGACCAGGCGGCCGCGCGCGCGGCATGGGCCGAGGTGCTGGCCGGTTTTGACACTCCCACCCTGGTGGGTACACCCGGCCGACTGAGTCTGGGCCCGCGCGCGGCGCTCTCGCGGCAGCTCTCCCAGAAGACCACCACGGCGCTGGCCGAGCTGGCCCGAGGCCAGCACACCACCGTGAACACGGTGTTGCAGGCCGCCTGGGCGCAGATATTGATGGAGTTAACCGGCAGCCACGACGTGGCGTTCGGCACCGCGGTGTCCGGTCGTCCGCCTGAATTGGCCGGTGCGGAGTCGATGGTCGGCTTGTTGATCAACACCGTGCCGGTGCGCGCGAACGTCACGGCGACAACGACGACGGCGGGGCTGTTGAAGCAGCTGCACCACTTCACCAACCGCACCCTGGAACATCAGCATCTGGCGCTGCCGGAGATCCACCGCGTCACCGGTTTGGATCAGCTGTTCGACACGCTGTTCGTCTTCGAGAACTATCCAGTCGACGCCGCCACGTTGGCGAGCTCCAACGGCCTGGGCATCACCGAGTTCAACGGCCGGGAGTCCACCCACTATCCGCTGACTCTGCAAGCCCGGCCTGGCCAGCAGCTGAGCCTGCGCCTCGAATACGACACCGACCTTTTCACCGCCGACAGCATCGACGCACTCGTCGAACGGTTGCGAAAGCTGTTGTGCGTCATGGCGGCCCACCCCCTCCAGCCGATGTCGTCGATCGACGTGCTCGATGCCGCCGAGCGTGCCAGGCTGGACGAGTTCGGTCACCGCGCGGTGTTGACACAGCCGGCGGCGCCGGTGTCGATTCCGGCGCTGTTCGCCGAGCAGGTGACACGCACCCCGCAGGCGGTGGCGCTGCGTTGCGACGGCCGCTCGATGACCTACCGGGACTTGGACGAGGCGTCTAATCGCTTGGCGCACTTGCTCGTTGCCTGCGGAGCCGGACCTGGCGAATGCGTCGCCCTGCTGCTGCCCCGGTCGATCGACGCGGTCGTAGCGATCGTCGGAGTGCTCAAAACCGGTGCGGCGTACGTCCCGATCGATCTGGCGCATCCTGACGCGCGGATCGAGTTCATGGTCGACGACGCCGCGCCGGTCACGGCGATCAGCACATCGGGGTTGCGGTCGCGGCTGGATGGCTGCGACGGGTTGGCGATCATCGACGTCGACGACCCGCGCATTCCGACCTATCCCGCGACACCGTTGCCGGCTCCGGCCCCCGACGATGTCGCCCACGTCATCTACACGTCAGGCACCACCGGCACCCCGAAAAGTGTTGCGGTCACCCATCACAACGTCACCCGACTGTTCCAGGGCCTCGACGTCGGTGTCGCGATGGAGCCGGCACAGGTCTGGACCCAATGCCACTCGTTGGCCTTCGACTTCTCGGTATGGGAGATCTGGGGTGCGCTGCTGCACGGCGGGCGCCTGGTCGTCGTGCCGGAAACTGCCGTGGGATCTCCAAAAGATCTGCGCGCCTTGCTGATTGACGAGCACGTCACCATGCTGAGCCAAACGCCGTCGGCGGTCGCCGCGCTGACACCGACGGGCCTCGACGCAACAGCGTTGATGATCGCCGCCGAGCCCTGTCCACCCGAGGTGGTGGAGCGCTGGGCGCCGGGGCGGGTGATGACCAACGGCTACGGGCCCACCGAAACGACGGTGTATGCCACCATCAGCGCCCCGCTGGTCCCCGGCCCGGCGGTGGCGATCGGCTCGCCGGTGCCCGGTGCCGCCCTGTTCGTGCTCGACACTTATTTGCGCCCGGTACCGCAGGGCGTGGTCGGCGAGTTGTATGTCGCCGGCCAGGGCGTCGGCGTGGGCTATGTGCGCCGGCCAGGGCTGACCGCATCACGGTTCGTTCCCTGCCCGTTCGGTGCTCCCGGCGCACGCATGTATCGCAGCGGGGACTTGGTGCGCTGGGCTGCCGACGGTCAGCTGCACTATCTCGGCCGCGCCGACGAGCAGGTCAAGATTCGCGGGTACCGCATCGAACTCGGCGACGTACGCGCGGCGCTGGCCGGCCTGGACGGCGTCGAACACGCCGTCGTCATCGCCCGCGAAGACCGTCCCGGCCACAAACGACTGGTCGGCTACATCACCGGCACAGCCGACCCCGCGCAAGCCCGCGCTCAGCTGGCGCAGCGCCTGCCCGGCTACATGATTCCCGCCGTCATCGTGCCCATCGAGGCCCTGCCGCTGACCGTCAACGGCAAACTCGACATCCGCGCCCTCCCGCTGCCCGAATATCAGCACGGTCAGCAGTACCGGGCGCCAGCCAGCGCCGTCGAGGAGATCCTCACCGGCATCTACGAACAAGTGCTGGGACTCACCCGCGTCGGCATCGACGACTCCTTCTTCGATCTGGGCGGCGATTCATTGACCGCAATGCGGGTGATCGCGGCCGTCAACACAGCGTTGGATGTCGAGCTCGCCGTGCGCACTCTTTTCGACGCACCGACGGTCGCCCAGCTCGCGCCCTGCATCGGTGTGCAAGGGAAGCGGCGCACACCACTACTGCCCGTCCAACGGCCGCAAACCATTCCGCTGTCCTTCGCCCAGAACCGGCTGTGGTTCGTGAACCGGTTCGAGGGCGGCGTCGCGACCTACAACATGCCCACCGCATTCCGCATCAACGGGCCGCTGGACGTCGACGCGTTGGGCGCGGCGCTGGACGACGTCATCGCGCGCCATGAGTCACTGCGCACCGTTTTCCCCGAGATCGACGGCGTCCCCTACCAAGAGGTGGTGCCGGCCCGGGCGGGGATGTGGCGGCGCGGCGGCCCGGCGGCCGTGCTTTTGCCGGCGCAGGACATCGCCCGAGAGCTGTTCGCATTGGCCGAGTACCGGTTCGACTTGTCAGCGGAAATCCCGATCCGTGCGCAGATCTATTCGACAGGTCCACAGCAACACGTGGTCGGAATCGTCGTGCACCACATCGCTTTCGACGGTTGGTCCTTGGCTCCGATGTTCAGGGATATGGCTCAGGCGTACGGTGCGCGGCGACGGGGACACGCCCCCGATTGGGCGCCGCTGCCGGTGCAATATGCGGATTACGCGTTGTGGCAACAGGATTGGCTTGGCGCGGAGTCCGACCCGGACAGTGTGATTGCCGCGCAATTGCGATATTGGCGTCAGGAGCTGTCCGGTCTTCCCGAAGTCGTGTCGCTGCCGACGGATCGGCCGCGTCCACCACAGCCCAGCTACCGGGGCGACTCCGTCGATGTGCGCATCGATCCGCAGCTGTGGGCCGGGGTCAAGGAGCTGGCTGCGGCGCACAACACGACGGTCTCCATGGTGTTGCAGACCGTCATGGCCGTGTTGTTGCACCGCGTCGGGGCGGGCGACGACGTGGCTATGGGCACGCCGATCGCCGGCCGCACGGACAAGGCGCTCGACGATCTCGTCGGGTTCTTCGTCAACACGTGGGTGTTGCGGGTGAGTGTCAAAGCAGCCGACCGGTTCAGCGACGCGCTGGCGCGGGTGCGTCAGAAGGCGCTGGACGCCTACAGCAACCAGGACGTGCCGTTCGAGCGAATCGTCGAGCAGGTCAACCCGACGCGGTCTGCGTCGCATCATCCGCTGTTCCAGGTGCTCATGGCGTTCCAGAACAACGCGCGCCCAGGCGCGCTGGCGTTCGATGACGCCACCGTGGAGCAGCTCGCGGTGCCCAACAACACCGCACGGTTCGACCTTGACTTCGAACTCAGCGAGGTCCCCACCGACGACCCGCACGCACCGATGGCAGCCGGCCTCGTGTCGTATGCCACCGATTTGTACGACCGAAGCAGCATCGAACGGTTGGTCACCTGGTTCGGGCGCGTCGTCGAGGCCGTGGTGGCCGACGCCTCGGTGGTGGTGGGCGACGTGGCGTTGCTCGACCGCGCCGAGCGAGATCTGTTGCTGGACAAGTGGTCCGGCGCCGACGCGGCGGCACCGGTGGCCGTCGCTCCGCAGTTACTGGCTGTCGCGGCGATGGCGTATCCCGAGGGGACGGCGGTTGTCGACGGTGTGCGCCGGCTTTCCTACCGGGAGCTCGACGAGCGGTCGACGCAGTTGGCGCGGACGCTGATCGACACAGGTGCGGGCCCTCAGCGCGCGGTCGCCGTGGCGATGGACCGATGCCTGGACTTGGTGGTGGCGTGGTGGGCGGTTCTCAAGGCCGGAAGTGCCTACGTACCAATTGATCTCGCTCATCCGGTCGAACGCATCGCGGCGGTATTGAACGCAGTCGAGCCGATATGTGTGCTCGCCCGTGATGCCGGCACTGTCCCGGGCGCCGGGGCCCGACCAGTGCTGCGCATCGACGGGCTGGACCTGTCCGGGCGCTCCGCCGAACCCGTCATGGACGCCGACGGCACAGCGCCGCTGACCGCTGACACCGTCGCGCATGTGATCTTCACGTCGGGATCCACCGGAACACCTAAAGGCGTAGCGGTGAGCCACGCCGGTCTGCTGGGAGTGGCCGCACTCGGCGAGACATTCGGATTGCGCGCGGGCACGCGTCTGCTCATGGTGGCGGCGCCGACCTTCGACGTGTCGGTCGGTGAGATGCTGCTGGCCGCCGCCTCGAAAGCCGCGTTGGTGGTGGCGCCGCCGGAGGCGTATGCCGGCGAGGCGTTGACCCAACTGCTGCACGACCAGCGTGTCACTGCGGCGGTGGTGACGCCGACCGTGCTGGCGTCGCTCGATCAGGCCCGGCTTGGTGGAGTCGACACACTGGTCACCACCGGTGAGGCCTGCCCCGCAGAGCTGGTGGCGGCCTGGGCGCCCGGCCGGCGGATGTTCGACGCCTACGGCCCCACCGAAACCACGATCTGGGCCACCCGCAGCGCGGCGCTGGTGCCGGGGGAAACGGTCGACATCGGCACCCCGGTGCCGGGCGTGCGCGCACTGGTGCTCGACTCCCGGCTGAACCCGGTTCCCGTCGGCGTGGTGGGTGAGCTTTACCTGGGCGGGCCAGCGGTGGCCCACGGCTATCTGGGCCGTTCGGAGTTGACTGCGGAACGTTTCGTGGCCGACCCGTACGGGCCACCGGGGACGCGTCTGTACCGAACCGGGGATCTGGTGCGTTGGACCTGCGGCGGGACACTGCACTACCTGGGCCGTGCCGACAGCCAAGTCAAGTTGCACGGTCAGCGCATCGAACTCGGCGAGATCGAGAGCACTCTGCTGGCGTGCCCGCAGGTGACCCAAGCCGTGGCCGCGGTGCAGCACAGCAACACCGGACCGCACCTGGTCGGCTACGTCGCCCTTGAGCACAGCACCACCGCCGACCGCGACGCCGAGATCGTCGAACAGTGGCAACACGTGTACGACGACCTGTACGGCACCGAGGTCGACGAGCCTGACTTCGGAATGGACTTTCGCGGCTGGAACAGCAGCTACACCGGCGATCCGATACCGCTCGAGGACATGTTGGAGTGGCGCTCGGCGACGGTGGACCGGATTCTCGCGCTGCAGCCGCGCCGGCTGCTGGAGATCGGTGCCGGCTTGGGCCTGGTGATGTCCGAGGTCGCCCCGCACTGCGACCACTACGTCGCCACGGACATGTCGTCGGTGGCCATCGACAACCTCTCTCGCTTGCTGCAGCAGCTGCAGATCCCGTGGCGTGACCGGGTGCAGCTGCTGACCCAGCCTGCGCACGTCACCGAGGGGCTGCCCCGGGGGTACTTCGACACGATCGTGCTCAATTCGGTCGTCCAGTACTTCCCCAACGAGCAATACTTGGCCGACCTCATCGGCAACGCGGTGCATCTGCTCGTCGACGGGGGCGCGCTGTTCATCGGCGACGTCCGAAACCACAGCCTGCAGAACGCATTTCAAACCGCCGTCGCGCTGGCCCGCGCCACCTCGACCGACGGCGCGGAAATTCGCCAACGCGTTCAACGCGCGATCCTCAGTGAACCCGAATTGCTCTTGGCCCCAGAGTTTTTCACTGCCTGCGTGGCCGACCAGCCCGCAGTGGCAGGGCTCGACATCCAAGTCAAACGCGGTTCGGCCGACAATGAACTGAACCGGTACCGCTACGACGTCGTCATCCACAAGCACCCCGCACCCGTACAGTCACTGGTGTCTGCGCCCACGTGGGCCTGGAATGACTGCGCGGCCCTGCACGCCCAGCTGACTTCACAGCGGCCCCACGCCGTCCGCATCAGCGGGATACCGCGGACCGGTCTGGTTGCCGACGTCGGAATCCAAGCGGCGCTGGCCGCGGGACTGCCTGTCGCCGACGCCGTCGCGCAGGCCGCGGCAGCCACCCCGATCGACACCGCCACCCCCGAACAGCTGCACCGCCTCGGCGAAACGCTCGGCTATCACGTCGCCGTCACCTGGGGCGCCCGGCCCGGCACCCTCGATGCCGTCTTCCTCGCGCCCACGGACACTCGACGCACTCCGCTGCTCACCGATCTGTACCTGCCGTCGCCTGCGGCACACCACCGCAGCACACATGCAAGCGATCCTCAAACCAACACCAAGATCAGCGGGGTGCGTCAGCGACTGAGCGCGCGGCTGCCCGACTTCATGGTGCCGACGCACATCGTCGTGCTCGACGAGTTTCCGCTGACCTCGTCGGGAAAGATCGACCGCAAGGCGCTGCCGGCACCGGCGTTCACCGCCACCGCCTTCCGGGCGCCACGGACACCAGTCGAAAAGATCCTGGCCGACATCTACGCCGAAGTCCTGGGCCTCGAGCGCGTCGGCGTCGACGACTCGTTCTTCGAACTGGGCGGTGACTCGCTGTCGGCGATGCGCGTGATCGCTGCGATCAACAGCGCCCTTGACGCCCAGCTCGCGGTGCGCACCATTTTTGTCGCGCCGACCGTCGCGAGTCTGAGCCAACAGCTACAGGACCGAGGAAGCGGAGTAGAAGTAGTGCCCGTGGAGGTGCTCAAAGAGGGCACCGGCGTTCCGCTGTTCTGCATTCACGACGGTCTCGGGTTGAGCTGGTCGTATCGTGCGTTGGGCGCATATTTGAACTGCCCGATCGTCGGGATCAACCAACTCCCGCACAACGGCGACGGCCCACCGAAATCCATTCGGCGGATGGCGCAAAGCTATGCGGACCGGGTGCAAGCCTTCTACCCGGAGGGTCCCTACAAACTGCTCGGCTGGTCTCTCGGCGGAGTCGTCGCTCATCAACTCGCCGTCGAGCTTCAGCGCCGCGGCTGCATTGTCGAACGCCTGGTATTGCTCGACGACGCATTGAGCGCACACCGGGTCACCTCAGGCCAACACGCCGACGAAAGCCACATCCTGAGGCAAATACTGCAGGCAAGCCATATCGACATTCCGCAACCGTCCGAACCCCTGACATACCGTCAGACAGCAGAGCTCATTCGCGGGCGTATGCACATGGGCGACGTAGCGCTCGCATCCACGGCACTGTTGGAGTTCATGGTCCGAAGCGTGACCGTCAACCAGTCCTACCTCGCGGACTACCGGCCCGACGTATTCGACGGCGATATCGTCGTTTTCACCGCCGCTCGGACGACGAATGGTGACCGCCCATCACATGCCGAAAATTGGCGGCCGCACGTCGGCGGGGATATCACCAGCCACTCTGTCGACTGCACCCACTACGAGATGCTGACCGCCGAAATGCTCGACTTGTACGGAGAGCAGCTCAAACTTTCGTTGGAAACTCCCGACGGCGTTGCCGCTCAGCAATTATCGGCGCCGGTGAGTTAGGCAGGCCGCGCAGAATTGGCTGATTCACAGCCCCCCGTCGCACCCGTCAACCATGATGTCTTCATGGCTGGGACCACCCGAGACATTGCGGACATGCCCAGGGGAGGCCCAAACGCCTCGTGGCTGGATCGGCGGTTGAGAACCGACCGGCTGGAATATCTCGACCGCGACGATGTCGACGACCTCAAGCAGAAAGTCGTCCGCTCGCTCGACCGGTCCGGACAGCGCAAGTTCGGCGTGCATCGCAGGCTGGCCCGAGTGGTGCTCGATCAGGTAGCCGACGTGCCGTCCCCGAGAATCCTGGAGCTGGGCGCCGGCCTCGGCGGCTTGTCGCGCAGGCTGCTCGAGAATCACCCGACCGCCGAGGTGACGATCACCGACATCGACCCGTCTTTCGTCGCCGCCGTTTCCGCCAGCGATCTGGGCAGTCATCCGCGGGCCACGGTCCGGCAGATGGACGCCACCGCGATCGACGCCCCGGACGGCTACTACGACCTGGCGGTGTTCGCCTTGTCCTTGCATCACTTGCCGCCGGACATGGCCGCCCGCGTGTTCGCCGAAGGGACCCGCGCAGCGAAGAAACTGATCATCGTCGATCTGCGCAGGCCGCCGGCGCCGCTGCACCTGTTGGTATTGGGGGTGACGCTGCCGCTGACTCGGCTGGTCCCGCTGGTGCACGACGGGTTCATCAGCTCGCTGCGCGCCTACAGCCCGTCAGCGCTGCGCGCGCTCGCGCAGCATGCCGATCCCGCCATGACCGTCGAATTCCTCACTCGACGTTTCGGCCCGACAGTGGCCGTCGCTAGTCGGAACCAAGGCTAAATGTCATGCCGGCTTGCCGGCGTTGCGCTGCTTTCGGTAGCTGTCGAAGAACTCCGCCCAAGAGCTCACTTCAGGGTGTCGTTTGAGCAGCGCGCGACGCTGACGTTCGGTCATGCCACCCCAGACACCGAATTCCATCTGGTTGTCGAGTGCGTCGGCGGCGCACTCGACCTTGACGGGGCAGTCCCGGCAGATGACAGCCGCCTCATGCTGGGCTGCCCCTCGAACGAACAGCTGCTCCGGATCGACGGAACGACAGCGGGCCCGCGACACCCAGGCGAAGCGGGCTTCGACAGCGGAAACACGTTGTTTGTCACACACCTGCGGTCCACTCCTGGTTCGAATGTTTGCCGTGCCTGAGTGGATCGTCGCGTCGAGTCCGGCCGCGGGCATGCGTAGTGCACTACCTGACTTGGCGCGCGAGCTAGGAAACGCCGCAACGTTGCCCGGTGTGCCGTTGCGGTTCTGGCGACCTTTATTGTCTAGCTGTGCCTGAGATGGATCGTCGCACCATGATGTTGATGACGGGGCTCGGTGTGCTTGCGGCCGCGGTTCCTACGCAGATGCCCTTGGCTGGCGCTTCACCAGCCGATCGGGTGTCCCCGCCCGCTGCGCCGCCGGCCGATGCCACTGCTGGGAGCTACGTCTTCCAGGACGATTTCGACGGCCCGGCCGGGTCTGGACCGGACCTGTCGAAGTGGCTGGTGGTCAACTGGGACACGCCGGTCACGCCGCCGATCGAAGGGCACTACCGCGACCGCAACGTGTTCCTCGACGGGAACTCCAACCTCGTCATCCGCGCCTCGCGTGAGGGGGACGAGTACTTCAGCGGCAAGATCCAAGGCTTGGCGCGGCTCGGCATCGGCCACACCTGGGAAGCGCGGATCAAATTCAACTGCCTGACGCCTGGCTGCTGGCCCGCGTTCTGGTTGCTCAACGAGGATCCGCTGCCCGACGGTGAAGTCGACATCGTCGAGTGGTACGGCAACAACCGCTGGGCTCCCGGAAGCACGGTGCACGCCGCGTCGGACGGCAAGACATGGGCCGGTCGCGACATCCCGGAACTGGTCGATGGCGACTGGCACACCTGGCGCTGCCAGTGGGACGAGAAGGGCTTCCGGTTCTGGCGTGACTACGTCGAGGGGGCACGGCCCTATCTCACGGTCCCAGCGGTTCCCATCAAGGGGCGCTGGCCGTTCAACCAGCCCGGCTACACGATGTTTCCGATCTTCAACGTCGCGGTCGGCGGTCCGGGCGGTGGCGATCCCAACCTGGGCAACTATCCGGCGGACATGCTCATCGACTGGATCCGCGTCTGGTAACCACCGCCATGACGGCGTGACGAGCGGGACCTGTCCAGTCAGATAACTCGGTAGCCAATACGGTGAGCCGCGCCGGCCAGCCGGCTACCGAGGGCGGGATGGGTCAAAGGCAACGACACAACCGGCTGCACGGGCATCGCCTCACGCGCCGGTATGAACAGCGCCACACACGGTTCCCCTGCGAAGCGGCTGTTATAGCGCACACCCTCCAGATCGGGAAACGCGTTGACGATTGCGCGCGCCCAACGCTGCGTAATCGAATGGGGCGCAGTTGATATCGCGAACGTGCCGCCAGCGCGGGTAGCCCAGGCGCCGCGGCTATCGGCGGCCAGGTCCAGCACCGAAAGCGCCCGGGTGAACGAGAGGCCCGTCAGGTACGGCCGGCCGCGTCTGCGGTCGATGGTGCGGTCCACTTGAAATGCTTCCGCCAGCGCGGACCCGGGTGTCGACGCCGCGTACCACACGGCTACGTCGCGGTGTTCGGCCGGCGGTGGCGGATGTGGATCGAATCTCAGCACCGGCCCGTAGTGGCGGAACTCGTTCCACGCCAGCACGTGTGCACCCTCGGTACGGTGCACGCGCCACCAGATTTCAGTCGGCCCGATCGTGCAGACTTCGTCGTCGCGAATGCCAATCGTGCGAAGCTCATTAGTTGGGGGAGGGTTGGGCAGCTTGGGCGCATCGCTCACGTGCTGGCCCAGTCGGCAACCTCGATCAGCTGCAGCACCGGGCCGACCCGCCCACCGCTTCGCAGCCACTCAAGTACCGACAACGGCCGCCCGTCGACCTGAAGATCAGTCTGTGGCGCGTGAAGGAATTCAGCGATGGCAGTCGGGTGCAGCCCGGCCGGCATGGCCTCAAACACCCGGTCGATGCCGCGGATCTGCTTGGCCGGCTTGCCTGTCTGCGGATCGAACTCGAATTGGATGGTGGGGTACACCCAGGCGCCGTTGTTCTCGATGGCCCAGAGTCTGCGAGCCAGCCGCCGCTGCCGCACGCGGGACTCATTGATGCCCAGCAGCTCGGCGACCTCCGGGCCGGTGTAAGCGGTGTTGATCAGCATCGCGGTGTGGGCCACGATGTCGGCTGCCGCGTCCACGAATGCCGCCGGATCCTCAACGAACCCCGCCTCGTCCAGCAGCCGCGCCTCATCCTCGGGCAGCTGCGCCGCGCCGGGCTTGATAGCCGGTAGCGTCTTCAACGCAGCCAACAGATCTTCGCGGCGCAGATTGAACCGCTCCGCCAGCAACTGGTCGAGCTCATCGACGGTCATTCCGGCCTCCACGTACCAGCGGGGTAACGCTAACTAACGGTAGATGGGAAGCGTTAGCCTGGTCAAGTGTCCCGCCTGCGCAGGCCTTTTCGTGTACGCACTAGAGGTGAGCAAGAAACCGCGAAACCCGTCTGATCGTGAAGGCGCAGTGAGCACGCCTCCGAGATTGCTACCGGTCAGCCGGGTTGCGCGGTTTCAAGCTCACGCGTCTTCGGCGACGGCCACGGACGCGGCACCGGGCGTTCCCGCACCCGCTGCGGCCACCAGAACCATCGTCCGAGCAGCGTGGCGATCGACGGCGTCATGAACGACCGGATGATCAACGTGTCGAACAGCAGACCCAGACCGATCGTCGAGCCGACCTGGCCGACCACACGTAGGTCGCTGACCATCATCGACATCATCGTGAACGCGAACACCAGACCGGCTGACGTCACGACGGCACCGGTGCCGGCCATCGAGCGGATGATCCCGGTCCTGATCCCGGCGTGGATCTCTTCCTTGAACCGTGACACCAACAGCAGGTTGTAGTCCGACCCCACCGCCAGCAGGATGATCACGGACATCGCGATGATCATCCAGTGCAGGTGCAAACCCAGAATGTACTGCCAGATCAGCACCGAAAGCCCGAACGACGTGCCCAGGGACAGCAGCACTGTCCCCACGATCACCGCGGCGGCGACCACGCTTCGCGTCAGTATCAGCATGATGATGAAGATCAGGCAGATCGACGCTATGCCGGCGATCAACAGGTCGAAGTTCGCGCCGTGCTGCATGTCCTTGTACGTCGACGCGGTACCGCCGAGGTAGATCTTCGAACCCTCCAACGGGGTGCCCTTGATGGCCTCGAACGCGGCGTTCTTGATCAGGTCGATGTGCTTGATGCCCTCGACGGACGCGGGATCACCTTCGTGAGAGATGATGAACCGCACGGCTTTTCCGTCGGGCGAGACGAACATCTTCAGGCCGCGCTTGAAATCGGGGTTGTCGAACACCTCCGGCGGCAGGTAGAACGAGTCGTCGTTCTTGGCCGCATCGAAGGCCTGGCCCATGGCGGTTGCGTTCTGTTGCGCCGCGTCCATCTGGTTCTGCAGGCCGTTCTGCGTCTGATACATCGTCAGCATCATGTTGCGCATGGTCTGCATGGTCGAGATCATCGGCGGCATCAGCGTCAGCAGCTGCGGCATCAACGCGTCGAGCTTGTGCAGATCGACTGTCAGAGAAGCGATGTCGTCACTGAGCAGATCGATGCCGTCAAGCGTGTCGAACACCGACCGCAGCGCCCAGCAGATGGGGATGTCGTAGCAGTGCGGTTCCCAGTAGAAGTAGTTGCGGATCGGCCGGAAGAAGTCGTCGAAATCGGCGATGTGGTCGCGCAATTCGTTGGTGTCTTCGACGGTTTTGTCGGTCTTTCCGACCATGCTGTGCGTGATCGCGTTCAGCTGCTTCATCAACTCATACATGTGCTGCATGTTGTCGATGGTTTTGCCCATCTCGTCGGCTTGCACCAGCATGTCGGCCATGCGGTCTTTCAGATACGTCTGATTCATCGTCTGGGTGGTGCCGTTCATGCTGATCAAGAACGGGATCGACGTGTGCTCGATCGGGGTGCCAAGCGGCCGGGTGATGCTCTGCACGCGGCCGATACCGGGAATGTGGAAGATGTTCTTGGCAATTCGGTCGATCACCAGCATGTCGGCCGGATTGCGCACGTCGTGGTTGGTTTCCACCAGCAGCAGCTCAGGATTCATCCGCGCTTGCGGGAAATGCCGGTCGGCGGCTTGGTACCCCTCGTTGGCCGGGATGTCCTTGGGCAGGAACTCTCGGTCGTTGTAGCTGGGCACGTAGCCCGGCAGCGCGGCGAGGCCGACCAGCGCAAGAACCATCGATGCGACGAAAATCGGGCCGGGCCAACGCACTACGGCGGTACCGACCCGCCGCCAGCCGCGGGTGTTCAATCTCCTCTTCGGATCGGCCAGGCCGAAGTGGCTCGCGACCGTCAGCAACGCCGGCGCCATCGTCAATGCCGCGAACACTGCGACCAGCATGCCCAGCGCGAGCGGAATACCCAGTGTCTGGAAGTACGGCAGACGGGTGAAGTGAAGGCAGAACGTTGCGCCCGCAATCGTCAACCCAGAGCCGAGGATGACGTGCGCGGTGCCGTGATACATGGTGTAGAACGCGGTTTCGCGGTCTTCGCCGTTCTGGCGGGCCTCGTGATATCGGCCGACCAAAAAGATCGCGTAGTCAGTGCCCGCGGCGATGGCCAGCGTGGTCAGCAGGTTGACCGCGAAGGTCGACAAGCCGATCAAGTTGTAATAGCCCAGTGTTGCGATCACACCGCGCGCCGCCGCCAGCTCGATGAACATCATCGCGAGCACCAGCAGCACCGTGACCACGGAACGGTAGACGAACAACAGCATCACGAAGATCACCAAGATCGTGATGCCGGTGATCAGCTTGAGGCTCTTGTCACCGGCGTGGTGCTGATCGTTGGTCAGCGCCGCGGGTCCGGTGACGTAAGCCTTCACCCCGGGCGGCGGGGTAGCGCTTTGAACGATCTGGCGCACCGCCTGAACGGACTCGTTCGCCAGGCTCTCGCCCTGGTTGCCGGCCAGATACAGCTGCACGTAGGCGGCTTTGTTGTCGGCGCTCTGCGAGCCGGCGGCCGTCAGCGGGTCGCCCCAGAAGTCCTGGACGTGCTCGACGTGCTTCTTGTCGGCTTCGAGCTTGTCGATAAGTCCGTCGTAGTAGCGGTGGGCGTCATCGCCCAGGGGCTTGTCGCCCTCGAGGACGATCATCACCGAGCTGTTGGAGTCGAACTCCTGAAAGTCCTTGCCCACCCGCTGCATCGCCTGCATCGACGGGGCGTCTTTGGGAGCCAACGACACGGCGTGGGCTTCGCCGACCTTTTCCAGCTGCGGGGCGATGAGGTTGACCAGGACCACCACCGCGATCCACCCGAGCAGGATCGGCACCGAAAACAGCCGAATGAACCGGGGGATCATCGGGTGTGCCCCCACGTGGGTGTTCGTCATGCGGACTTCACCAAGCAAAACGTCTGAGCGTTCAGCCCGTCGTTGGTCTTCTCGTCCTTGACCTCACCGTTGACGGTGATGCGGCATCCGATCATGTCGCCGTTGCCTTGCGCGACGATGTTGGCGCTGGCGGCGGGAGCGGTGGTGGTCAGGGTGATGGACCAAGGCAGCGGCACGTCCTTGACTTCCTGTGGCTGCGCGTTGAGGTCGAGGTAGTTGATGGTCGCCACGGCGCCGGGCTCTCCGAAGATCTCGTATTTGACGGTTTTGGGATTGAACGGTGCAGGGTCGTTGGCGAGTCCGGCTCCAGGCCTGGTGAGTTCGGTCTTGCCGAACACTTGGCGAAGCCGGTCGACGCCGAACGCCGCGAGAGCGACCACAAGCAGGATCACGACGAGGATCCACGCGCGCTTGAGCGCTCCCAACACGCCCGCTTTCCGGCGGGGCGTGGTCGTGCGGGGACCATGGGCAGGTGCCGGCGCGGCCGAATGCGAAGGACCGTCCGCGACCCCCTGCGCGGCGCCGTCCCGGCCGGCAGGGGACCAGGTGTCGTTGCGTGTCTGCGTCATCCGTACCCCCGCCTTCCCTTCCCACCAGTTGCCACGAATTCTGACAGATTAGTCCATTTAACTGAATCGGTCGCATCGAGGCTCTAACTGGGACTTCGCCGGCCGCGCGAGCACCCGTTCTTGCACACCTGCTATCGGGAGGGGATACGATGCGCCCATGAAATCAGCCAGGGGGGCGACCGCAGTCACCGCACTAGCCGCGGCGTTGCTGCTGTCCGCGCCGGCGCACGCCGACCCGGACACCGACTTCGCCGAAGAGCTTCACACGTACGGCATCTACGGCCAAAAGGACTACAACGCCTGGATCGGCAAGATCGCCTGCAAGCGGCTGTACAACCATCTGGACCCGGACGCCTACGCGTCGGCGCAATTCATCTTCCGGCAGTTGCAGCGGGGCAGCACGACCGAACAGGCATGGCAGTTCCTCGGCGCCGCAGTGCGCACCTACTGCCCGGAGCAGTTGCCCATCCTGGGCGGCGTGACACAACCGCCGCCGCCCCTCGACACCAGCCAGCAGCCTGGGTCGTCATTCTCCGCCGAGGCGTAAAACCAAGGGAGTCAAGATGTTTCGTAAAGCGAGCATGGCGATCGCCGTTCTCGGTGCCGCAGCGATGGCGGTGCCGCCAGTCGCCTCGGCCGATGCGACGGACGACTATCCGATTCCGAACCGCATGCTGAAAACCACCTGCACCGCCGAACAGATCATGGCAGCCGCCCGCGACGTCGAACCCGTCTACTACGAGCGCTACATGATCGACTACAACAACCACCCGGGTCAGCAGCAAGCGACCCAGGACAAGATGCACTGGTTCTACTCGATGGACTACGCCGGGCGCCGGGCGTATTCCGAGGAACTGGTCACCCACTTCGCCGATCCGCTGACCGCCGCATGGCCCAACCACGCGAAGCTGTTCTTCAACAACAAGGGTGTCGCCGCCCACACCACCGACATCTGCCACAACTACCCGCCGGACGACCAGTCGGTGTGGAACTACGACGCGCACTGGTGATTGCGTCGGCGACATGACACGCCACCACGTCCGCGGTTTCGTCGCGGCAGCCGCCGCGTCACTGGGCCTCGCGGTGTGCCTGGCCCCGCTGGCGGCGGCCGATCCGTCGTGGAACGGCAAGTACGAGGTGACGTTCTTCACCGCACAGAAGAGCGGCACCAGCATCGCGGCTAATCAGTCCGAGTCCATGCACATCGACACCTACACGTTTTCGTCGTCGTGCTCGTCGGGCAAATGCGTCGCGACGATCGTCGACGGTCCGGCCCCGCGGAATCCGACCGTGCCGCAGCCGGTGCAGTTCACCTGGGACGGCTCTGCGTGGACGTCCAACACCACGTTCCGGTGGGATTGCCCGCTGCCGGACGGCACCATCGAATGGAATCCGGCGAGCTCTCGCGTGACCTACACGCCGCAGCCCGACGGGTCGCTGACCGGGGCGTGGCACGCCGACATTTCCGAGGGCGCCTGCCGCGGGACTGTCGACATGCCGATGCAGGCACTGCCGCTTTAGGAGGGTTCAGCCGCTGGTGGCGAAGTGCCGGCGGATGTTCGCCAGCATCGCGGCATGCGCCCGCACCGCCTCGCGGACGGTCAGCGCGGCCAAGATCCATGGCGCTTCGATGTGCAGGTGCTCGGAAATCCTTGTGCCAGAGGTAGTCTCAGCGAATGAGATGACGCTGCGCAGCCGCACCGACGGGAATTGGCGCGCCGTGGCTGTCACGTCGCCTGCCGTGGGCACCTGCACGCGTGCGGTGTATCGGGTTCGCAAAGTCAACGGCCCCAGCGGAATCCGGTCCGAGACTCGGTAAGTCTGCAGATACCCGTTCGGGGTCTCGATGCGGGCGATGCTGCGCACATAGACCACCAGCGGATGCACCAGCGGGATGTTGTGCAGGTCGACGTAGAAGTCGCGGACCCTGGCAGGCGGTGCCGCGACCTCTTCGGTCAGCGTCCGCTCCGCCGTGCGACGCCACCACGTCACGACGCGCACCGCGGTCGTGCGGGCGGTACCGCCGCCAGAAGCGTGCGGGTGTAGTCGTGCTGGGGTTCAGCGAAAAAGTCGGCTGCCCAGCGGTATTCGACGATTTCGCCCGTGCGCATCACCGCGATCTGATGGCTCATCTGCCGCACCACCGCCAGATCATGCGCGATCAGCAGGTACGTCAGGGCGAGATCGCGTTGCAACCCCAGCAGGAGCTCGAGCACCCGCGCCTGCACCGAGACGTCCAGCGATGCCGTCGACTCGTCGAGGATCAGCAACTCCGGTTCGGCGGCCAGCGCCCGCGCGATACTGACCCGTTGACGCTGGCCGCCGGACAGCTGGTGCGGATAACGGCTCGCGAATTCGCTTGGCAGCCCGACCATCTCCAGCAATTCAGCCACCCGCCTATGCCGATCCCGCCGCCCGCCGGCCAGCCGGTGCACCACCAGCGGCTCGGCGATCGAGGACTCGACCCGCATACGCGGATCGAGCGACGAGTATGGATCCTGCAACACCAAGCCGATCTGCCGGCGCAGCGACTTGTCGCGGTTTCCGAACACGTTCACCTCGCGCAGCATCGCGGTACCGGCGTCCGGAGCGAGCAGCCCGGTCAGCGCCTCCGCCACGCTCGATTTGCCGGATCCTGACTCGCCCACAAGCGCAAGAGTGGTCCCTTGCCGAATCTCGAACGAGACGTCCTTCACGCCACGCTCGAGCGCCGTCAGCCCCTGCACCCGCAGCAGGACTGGCACGTCGTCGGACGGCGCCGGCGGACCCTCGGCCTCGATGACAGGCCGCGCTTCCAACAACTCTCGGGTGTACGCGTGCGCCGGATGGTCGAACACGTCGAGGACGGCTGCCTGTTCCACCGCCTCGCCGTGGCGCAGCACAGTGACATGGTCGGCGACCTGTCCGATCACACCGAAGTCGTGACTGATCCACACCACCGCCGTGCCGAAGTCGCGCTGCAGGTTTCGCACCAGCTCGATGATTTGAGCCTGCGTCGTCACATCCAGCGACGTGGTCGGCTCGTCGGCGATCAGCAGCTCCGGATCGCACGCCAACGCGATCGCGATCATCACCCGCTGCCGCTGGCCACCGGAAAGCTGATGCGGATAGCTCGACAACCGCGCCGCGGGGTCGGGCAGCCCCACCGCCTCCAGCAACTCCAACGCTCGCCTCCGTGCCTGCCGTCGCGTCATATCACGGTGCGCCTCAAGGGATTCGGTGACCTGACGCTCCAACGTCAACAGCGGGTTGAGCGACGTGCCGGGATCTTGGAACACGAAGCCGATCCGGCCGCCGTGGACACTGCGCAGAACCCGCGCCGATGCGCCGATTAGCTCGACCGGCGAATCCTCATCGCCCTGCAGCACACTGGAGCCGTCAACGACCGCCCCCGGGGCGTCGAGCAGTCCGGTCGCGGCCAGCACGGTCATCGACTTGCCCGAGCCCGATTCGCCGACGATCCCCAGGGTCTGTTCGCGCGCGACGTCGAAGGAGATGCCGCGCACGATGTCGCGGCGGCCGATGCGCACGCCAAGATCACGCACGCTCAGCATTGACGTGCCTGCTGCCGGGGGTCGAGCGCGTCGCGCAGTCCGTCGCCGAACAGGTTCAACGCCAGCACGGTGACGAAGATCGCCAAGCCGGGAAAAACACTCATCCACCACGCCCGGTGGATGAAACCCTGCGCGTCGAAAAGCATACGGCCCCAGGACGGTTGGGGTGGCTGAATGCCCAACCCGAGGAAGGACAGCGCCGCCTCGGACAGGATCGCGAACGCCAGCGACAGCGACGTCTGCACGATCAGCGGCCCGGCGATGTTCGGCACGACGTGCCGCCCGAGAATGTAGAGCCGCCCGGTGCCTATGGCGCGGGACACCGCCACGAACGGCTCCACGCGCACCGACAGCGTGCTCGCGCGCGCCACCCGGGCGAAGATCGGGGTGTAGACGATACCGATGGCCAGGATCGTTGTCGTGGTGCCCGGTGCCAGCACTGCGACGATCGCGAGGGCAAGCAGCATCACCGGGAACGCGAACATCACGTCGACGACGCGCATCAGCACAGTGTCGGTCCAGCCGCCCGCATATCCGGACACCACCCCGACGGTGACGCCGACGACGAACGCGAAAGCGACTGCGGCCAAGGCGATTTGCAGCGACGCCTGCGATGCCACCAGCACGCGGGAGGCGATGTCGCGGCCCAGCTCGTCGGTGCCCAGCCAGTGCGCGCCGCTGGGTGGCTGCAGCGCGCTCGCCACGTCGACGTCGTTGACGCCGTACGGCGCGATCCACCGTGCGAAGACAGCTGCCACGGCAATCCCGGCCAGCACGATCGCGCTCACCCGCGTCATGACAGCCGGATCCTTGGATCCACGACGGCATACAGCGCGTCGACCACCAGGTTGATGGGCAGAAACATCACCGCGATCAGCAGAACCGCACCCTGGATCACCGGATAGTCGCGGGCCGCCACGGCTTGATACACCAGTCGGCCGAGGCCCGGCCACGCGAACACCACCTCGACCACGATCACCCCGCCGAGGATCGTCGCGAGCTGAATCCCGGTGATCGTCAATACCGGAACCAGCGCGTTGCGCAGGACGTGACGCAACGTCACCACCCGCGGCGGCAGACCCTTCGACCTGGCGGTGCGCACATAGCCCATCGACGCCACCTCCAGCACCGCCGAACGCACGTAGCGCGTCATGATCGCGGCGGCGACGACGCCGACCGTGACGCCGGGCAGGATCACGTGGCGCAGCCAGGCCGCAGGGTTGGTGGTCAACGGCACGTACCCCGACGTCGGCAGCCAGCCCAGCGTGGCCGCGAACACTCCGATCAATAGGATGCCCATCCAGAAATCCGGTATCGACACACCGAACTGGCTGCACACCCGAACGACCGCGTCCGACAACCGGCCTCGGTGCAAAGCCGCCCAGGTCCCTGCCGGAAGCGCCACGACGAGCGCGATCGCGATGCCGACGACCGCAAGCGAGATCGTGGCGGGAAGGCGGTCCAGCAGCGTGATCGTCACCGGCTCACCGTTGCGGAAGCTGACACCGAGATCGCCGGTGAGCGCCGAGCCGACGTACGAGAAGAACTGTTCGACCAGTGGGCGGTCCAAGCCGCTGGCCGAGCGCAGCGCGTCGTAAGCCTCCGGTGAGTAGCGGGTGCCCAGCGCGATGCGTACCGGATCACCGGGGACCAGATGCACCAGCGCGAACACCACCACCAGCACACCCAGGAGCACCACCAGCGCGTGCGCGAGCCTGCGCGCAAAGAACTTCAGCATCAGGTCAGCCTCGCGGTGCGGAAGCGGATGGCCCCGTCCGGTCGGCTGTGATAGCCGGAAAGCCGCGGGCTCCACGCCTGGATAACCGACGGGTTGTACAGGTAGATGTAGCTGACCTCATCGGCGATGATGGTCGCCGCACGGGCGTAGATTTCCTTGCGCACATCCCGATTGACCTCGATGCGGCCCTCGTCGAGCAGCCGGTCCACCTCCGCGTTGGAGAACTTCTGGGCGTTGCTCTTTCCGCTGCTGTGATGTTGCGCGTAGTAGAAGTCGTCGGGATCGATGTTGCCGAGCCAGCCCATCATCAACATGTCGAAATTGCCATGGTTCTGCTCGTCGAGCCAGGTCGCGAAGTCGACGGTGCGGATCTTCACGTCGACGCCGAGCGGTTCCAGGTTGTCGGCGACGATCTGCGCGGCGGTGACGGTCTCCGGGTATTCGGTCGTGACCAGCATGTCGAGGCGGCGCCCGGCCAAAGACGTTGCGCCAAGCAGGGTTTCGGCCTTGCCGATGTCGCGGCTGTAGCGGTGGTACGGGGTGTACCACGGGCTGGTCTTGGGGATCGCCAGCTGGTTGGCCGTTGCGGTGCCGTAACTGGTGGCTTGGACGATCGCATCGCGGTCGATCGCGTAGGCGATCGCCTGGCGCACCCGCACGTCGTTCCACGGCGCGCGGGTCTCGTTGAGCGCCAAATACCAGTAATCGGTGCTGGGCATGACGCCGAGGCGGATCGATTCGTCGGCACGCAACTCGTCGACCCGCTGCGTGGGAATCGAATCGGTCCAGTCGATTTCGCCGGCCTGCAGCGCCGACAATGCGGTGGAGGGTTCGGAGATGAAGCGGAATGTCACTCCCGACACCGCCGGAGCGCCGCCCCAGTAGTGCGGGTTGGCTTTCAATGTGATCGAGTCGCCGCTTTTGGCGCCGACGAACACGAACGGCCCGGTGCCGACGGGATGAGTTGCGATCTGGCCACTTTCGACGTTGTTACGGGAGACGATCGCCATGCCCTTGAAGCCGCCGATGTTGGTCAGCAGATTGGGTGTGGGCTGTTTGACACCGATCCGCACGGTGGCCGGGTCGGGTGCCGTCACGCTGGTGACAGCACTGAATTTGTATGCGTTGGATAGCTTTTCGCCGGTGATGCGGTTGAACGAGTACACGACGTCGTCGGCGGTCAGCGCGGTGCCGTCGTGAAACATCACTCCTTTGCGCAAGTGGAACGTCCACGCCAGCTGGTCGGGACTGACCTCCCACGATGCGGCGAGCGCCGGGCGCATCTCCAGGTTTTCGTCCGGTTCGACGAGCGTGTCGAAGACGTTTTCGAGCACTTCGAATGAGAAGTAGGCGCTGGTCTTCTGCGGGTCGAGTTGGTCGGGTTCACCGGCAATGGCGGCCACGAGATTCGCCGACGCCTGTTCACCAAGCTCCACCCGATGACCCGCCGAGCACGCGGTGAGCCACAGCGCGGCGAGCATGAACGTGGCCAGCGCGCGTCGACTCATCGCTTCACGGTATAAGCCATGGCATCTTTGTTCCCATGCTGACGGGCAAGCTGGCCGATGTGACCGGCCCCGGTATCACCGAACGGTGGGGTGTCACATGCACCGACCTGGGCGCGTCCGTCGTCGCGCCCAACGGAAAGCTGGTGTCGGTCTTCGGCGACACGTTCTCGGGCCGGCGCGTCGGCGAAGGCGATTGGCGCTCACCGGTGGTGCTGATCGGCAGCGGCGACGCGAACACCGGAATCGTCTACGAGCGTGCGGGCGGCGCCGACCCCGACTACGCCCACCAGCTGTGGCCGTATGTTCACAACGATCCCGGCAGCGGCTGGCTGCGCGGCGGGATCAGCACCGTGATCCCGTCGGACCTGTTGCGCGTCGAGGACTCGCTGTACCTGCATGCGATCGTCAATCACGGCTTCGGCACCGTGATGTGGACGGAGATCTGGCGCTCCGACGACAGTGGCGTCTCGTGGACCCACATGGGGGAGGACGCAAAGTTCGCGGGCGACTTGCATGGCGGGTATGCCCAGTGCTGGTCGTGGGACTACGACCCGATGGCCCAATGGGTGTACGTCGTGTCGACCGGGTTCCAGCGTGACAAGGGCATCATTCTGCGCCGCGTGCGGCCTGAGGACATCGGCGACCGGTCCGAGTGCGAGAGCTGGGGTTTCGCCGGCGGTCGATGGGGGTGGGGTAGCGACCCGACGCCGATCACGCCCGCCGGCGAGACATGGGGAGAGCTGACATTCCGGCGGATCGACGACGGCAGGTGGGTCCTCGGCGGGTTCCTGTCGTCGGGCTACTCGCTGGGCTACCGCGTGATCGGCTCACCGACGGCCAACCTGCACACCACGCCGATTCAGCGCCCGATTGTCGGCACGGCGTCGGCCGACGAGGACCACGGCGACAACAAGGTCGCGCAACTCTACGGCGGTTACGTGCTGCCGGGGTCGCGGTTCGACGTGGTGGGCGGCTTCGGGCTGGTGGTGTCTCAATGGCATACCGCATCCGGATGGCCTTACCGCGCAATGCAATTCAAGGCCTCGATCAGGGACAGCACCCGTCGGCGCCCAGACGACGATCCGGTCAATCTGTGAATACCGGCGTTCGGCGTGGCAAACGCTGTGATACTAGCGTCGTGCGCATGACTCGAGTGCTGATCGCTGCCGTCACCGCAGTCGTCGCCGTCGTCGCCGCCGTCGGTGTGGCCGGGGCCGCCTCAGCGCGACCGGTCGACGAGCCGATGTACGGCATCTACACCTACCACCAGGACGGCGCGCCCGACGAGACGTGGACCATCTATGCGACCTGCGTGCAGGCCGGGTGTGTGCTCCACGTGTCCAGCATCGTCTCGCCCAGCTACGGGCCGGACAGCGACTATCCGGGATACGGCGGCGACGCGCGCAAGGTAAACGGCTTGTGGACGTGGCTTGTCACGAAGGACCGTGGGGTGCAGTGCCCGGACGGCACCTGGACGAAAGCGCAATACAGCTATGCCTGGGACCAGGCGACTCTGGCCGGCACGCTGACCGTTCTCACCCCGGATCAATGCGGGCTCAAGCCGGGGATGACGAAGAAGCCGTTCACGTTGGCGTACAAGGAACCGCTTCCGATTCCGATCATTCTCGATCCGCTGAATCAGATCGAGAACCTCTGGTAGCCGCCTAGCCGCGGGTCTTGTCGCGCAGCAGCGCGATGTCGTCCTTGCGGCCCTGATCGGCGGTTTCGCAGATGACGGGCGCGTCGGCTGCTGTGACCACCGCGACCAGCAGCTCGACGTCGATCTCGCCCGTGCCGAGGTTGGCGTGCCGGTCGCGTCCGGAACCTTGCGGGTCCTTGGAGTCGTTGCAGTGCACCAGGTCGATGCGGCCGGTGATCGCCTTGATCCGCTCGACCGCGTCGACCAGTTCCTCGCCCGCTGCCCAGGCATGGCAGGTGTCCAGGCAGAAGCCGATGTTCTGGTCGCCGATGCAGTCCCACAGCCGCGCGATCGTGTCGAACTGGCGGGCTATCGCGTGGTCACCGCCCGCGGTGTTCTCGAGGTAAACCGGCACCGTGGTCTCGAGCTGCTGCAGCGCCTTGCGCCACCGCTCGAAGCCGGCCTGCAGGTCGTCGTCCTCGGCGGTCACGTGGCCGCCGTGCACGATCACCGCGGCGGCGTCGATCTCGGCGGCCGCATCGCAAGTCTGCTGCAGGATCTTGCGCGACGGGATCCGCACCCGGTTGTTGGGCGAGGCCACGTTGATCAGATAGGGCGCATGCACGTAGACGGGCAACGGCGACTCTCGCAGCCGGGCCGCATCGGCGCGCGGCTTGGGCGCCTTCCAGCTCTGTGGATTGCCCAAGAAAATCTGCACTGCCTCAGCGCCTTCGGCGGCCGCGGCGGCCAGCGGGTCATCCGGGCTGACGTGCGAACCGATGAGCACCGGCTTAGTCTAGGTCGGCCGGCCGACAGGTAACGGTCGCAGGGCGGAGCACGACAACCCGGTCGTGATGTCGCATCGATTGGGCAACGGACGGCCTGTCGATGTTTCGCCCGGTGCTTCTGCGCTATCTTCGCACCGGCAGCCACAGACGGAGGTCACGTGAAAAGACTGTTTGCCGTAGCCGCGGGCTCCGTCGCGCTGGCGTCCATCGGTGTGCTTGCGGCCGGCGAGGCCAGCAGCGACAACAACGGCGCGGCCGACGTCTCCGGGCAGACGTACGCGCAGGCCGTCAAGATCCTGAAGTCCATGGGCTATAAGCCCGTGTTCCAGGGCTCGGTCGGCAGCGATGTGCCGCAGGCCCAGTGCATTGTGGAAAGCCAGAAGTTCATGGTGAACTCGCGGGTGGCGCTGATGCTGAACTGCACCAAGGCCGCACAACCGCCGCCAGGCGCGAACCAGGCGCCGGGCGTACCGGGACCGCCGCATGTCGGCTCGAACGGCGTGACCACCGTGACGCCCACCCCGGTGGGGCCGCAGCCGGGGATGCCGATTCCCGGCTGATCGCCTGGGTCAGATCGCAGAGTCGGGCGGCGTCCAGGCGACCGGAAGTTGCTTGATCCCGTGGATGAACGCTGACAGCAGTCGGGCGGGCTCCTCGGTGGCGACCAGGTCGGGAATGCGGCGGTGGACTTCGTCGAACGCGACCGTGATCTCGCGCCGGGCCAGGTTCGCGCCCAGACAGAAGTGCGCGCCGCCACCGCCGAACCCGACGTGCGGATTCGGGTCCCTGCTGACGTCGAACAGCCAGGGGTTCGCGAACTTGGTTTCGTCGCGGTTGGCCGAGCAGTACCACATCGACACCTTGTCGCCGGCGGCCATCTGGACTCCGCGCATCTCGACGTCGCTTTTGAGCGTGCGGCGCATGTACACCACCGGTGATGACCACCGGACGATCTCCTCGACAGCCGAGTGCCGAAGCCCGTCGAAGTCGGCCCACCACCTGTCGCGCTCCTCCGGGTAGCGGGTCAGCGCCAGCAGGCCGTGGCTGATCGCGTTGCGGGTGGTCTCGTTGCCGGCGATCGCCAGCAGCAGAAAGAACGACGCGACCTCGCTGGAGGTCAGCTTCTCCCCGTCGACCTCCGCCTGCACCAGGCTGGTGGTCAGGTCCTCACCCGGATGGGCCCGCCGATCCTCGGCGAGCGCGGTGGCGTACGCGCCGAAATCCATCGACGCCTTGATGAATTCCTCGAGGTCGCCGGCGATGTCCGGGTCGCCGAACCCCAGGATCACGTTGGTCCAGTGAAAGACGGTGTTCTCGTCCTGGTCGGGGATGCCCATCATGTCGCAGATCACCTGCAGCGGCAGCGGACCCGCCAGCTCGGCGACCGCCTCACCCTTTCCGTCGGGGTGCTTGGCGATCATGGCGTCGACGAGTCCGCGCGCGCGGTCGCGCACTGAATCCTCCATGCGGGCCACCACCCGGGGCGTGAACGCCCGGCTGACGATGTTGCGCAGACGCTGGTGTCGCGGGTCGTCCATGACGATCATCGACCCGAAGTACTCCGCCAGCTCGGGGATGTTGTCGCCGATCGTGATCGACGGCACCGAGCTGAAGATCTGCGGGTGGCGGCTGGCGTAGTGGACGTCGTCGTACAACGCCAGCGCCCAGTGGCCGGCACCGACGTCGTAGCCGGTCGCGTGCTCGTTGTCCTGCGCTACCTCCCAGAACGAGATCGGCTTCTCGCGGCGCAGAGTGGCGAACGCGCCGTCGCGAAAGTCGTCGTCCTGGCCCCAGAAATCCCACGTTCCGAGGTCTATCTCCGACAACGGCACCTCTGGTGGGGCGACACCGTTCACCTTTGTTGCGATGCCCATAACGCACAGTAGCCCCGGCGCCTAGGGTGAGGCGGTGATTAAGCGGATCGTGGTGTGGGGCACCGGCTTCGTCGGCAAGATGGTGATCCCGGAGATCGTCAGGCACCCGTTGTTCGAGCTCGTCGGCGTCGGGGTGAGCAACTCGGCCAAGGTGGGCCGCGACGTCGGCGAGATCTGTGGACTGGCCGATCCGATCGGCATCACGGCCACCGACGACGTCGACGCGCTGATCGAGCTTCGCCCTGACGCGCTGGTGCATTACGGGCCGACCGCCGCGCACGCCGACGACAACATCCGGCTGATGTCTCGGTTCCTCCGCGCCGGCATCGACGTGTGCTCCACTGCGATGACGCCGTGGGTGTGGCCGACGATGCACCTGAATCCGCCGGAGTGGATCCTGCCGATCACCGAGGCGTGCGAACTCGGCGAGTCGTCGTGTTTCCCCACCGGGATCGATCACCCGGCTTCGCCAACGACCTGTTCCCGATGACGTTGATGGGCCTGTGCAGCGAAGTGCGCCGGGTACGCGCCTCCGAACTGCTGGACTACACCAACTACGAGGGCGATTACGAGAACGAGATGGGCATCGGCAAGCCGCCGGAGTTCAGGCCGATGCTCGAGCATCGCGACGTTCTCGTGTTCGCCTGGGGGGCAACGGTGCCGATGATCGCCCACGCCGCGGGCATCATGCTCGACGAGATCACCACCACGTGGGAGAAGTGGGTGACGCCCACCGAACGCACCACCGCCAAGGGCGTGATCAAACCCGGAAACGTTGCTGCGGTGCGCTTCACGATCAACGGCATCTACCGCGGCGAAACCCGCATCCAGCTCGAGCACGTCAATCGGATCGGCCACGACGCCGCTCCCGAATGGCCGTCGGGCACGCAGGACGACGTCTACCGCGTCGACATCGAGGGAACTCCAAGCATCTTCCAAGAGACGGCTTTTCGCTTCACCGACGGGTCGGGCCGAGACGCCGCCGCCGCCGGATGTCTGGCCACTGGCATGCGTGCTCTGAACGCCGTGCCGGCCGTCAACGAGCTGCCGCCCGGGTGGGTCACCACGCTCGATTTGCCTTTGATCCCGGGGGCGGGGACGATTCGCTGAGTAACTGATCGGCCGGTGCCGGCGATGTCATCTAGCAGAGGCACTCGTTTCGTTCGGGCTAGGAGCACATGACAGACGCGGTAGGGCTGTCGGTCGGCGCGACGCAATTTGCTGGCGTACAGCAGGCGCGCGCAGCGATGACGCGACAGTCGGTACTCACGCTCTGCCGCGGTCGCGCGCCTGAAATCGGCGTGCCCGGTGAGAATCCGCACCTTCCGGCGCCCGGCCTGGTGGTAAGCGGGTTCGTCGACCGGGTCGGTGACCCCGTCGGCATGGTGGCTTCGGACGGCTCAATGCACCGGGGCGAGGTTTTGGTCGCCGACGCGCTTCGCGCGATGCTGTACGCGGTGACCGATGGCCGCCCGAGCAGCTCGGTCACAGTGGCGTACCCGGCGCACTGGCGCGAGGCGGCGGTCGACGCATTGCGCAGTGCACTGGCCCGCACGCCGCCGTGGCGGCGCAACGACCGGCCGGTCGAGGTGGTCTCTGATGCCGCCGCGGAGGTCAGCGCGTTGCAGTCCGTTCGCGGCCTTCCAAGCCACGGAGTGATCGCGCTGTGCGACTTCGGCGGCACGGGCACCAGCGTCACGCTGATCGACGCGGCGCACGGCTACACGCCGTTGGGTCTCACGCTTCGGCACACCGACTTCTCCGGAGAGCTGATCGACCAGGCGCTGCTGACCCATGTGGTTGCCGACCTGTCGGCAGCCGCGACCGTCGACGCCGGCGGCACCTCGGCGCTGGGGCCGTTGCATCGGTTGCGAGCACAATGCCGAGGCGCCAAGGAGCGGCTGTCAGCCAGCACGGTGACGGCGATGACCGTGCAACTGCCGGGCTTCTCCGGAGATGTGCGGCTGACGCGCGCCGAACTCGAGGAACAGATCCGGGCGCCGCTTGCCGAACTTCTCGTCGTAGTGGCCCAGATGCTCGACCAGGTCGGGGTGCACCAGAGCGATCTGGCTGCCGTCGCGTCGGTCGGCGGCGGCGCGCGCATCCCACTCGTCACCGCCATGCTGTCGGAGCGGTTCCGGGTCCCTGTCGTCACGATGCCTCGCCCCGAGCTCGCCGCGGCCACCGGTGCCGCGCTGCGTGCCTCGTGGGGGCCGGCTGACGACCGGGCGACGGCGGTCGCCCCCGCTGTTGTTTCGGCGGCTGCCCCGGCCGTGTTCGCCGACGCCGACGCGCAATCCAGCACATTCCGTGCCCTCGCGTGGTCGGAGGCGCACGACATTCCGCCGATCGTGCACCCGGTGGAGCCGGATCCCGAGCCGGTCGCGGCGGCGACCGGTATGTCCAGCGCGCGCCCGCAGCTGCTGTTCGACGCGACCGCCGACGCATCGACGCCAACCAAGGCGCCGTGGTACCGGCGTCGCTCCACGGTGCTGGGCGTCGCCGCATCGGTGTTGCTGCTGCTCGGCGCCAGCGCGTTCGTGGCATTCGGCCGCGATACCGCGCCCGCGTCGAGCACGTCGCCGCTTGCTCCGTCGAGCACCGCCGCGCCGAGTGCGGCAGCGGCCGCCCCACAAGGCGCTGCCCCGGCGCCGCAGTCGCAGGACCCGCCGCCGCGCACGGTGTACGCGGTTCCTGCGCCGGCGACCCAAAATCAGGCCCCAGTCACGCAGTATCAGGCGCCGGCCACCCAGTACCAGGCTCCAGTCGCCGCGCCGAACGCAGGCCCGCCGCCGGCGGTGTCTGAGCCGCCCCCTGCCCAGGCACCCGCTGAAGCTGAACCTGCACCGGCGTCCGAGCCGAGTCCCCAGGCCCCGCCGCCGACGAACCCGCTGCCGCCGATCACGTTCAAACTTCCGCCGATTCCGGGCCTGCCAGACACAGTCACCGTCCCGCGGTAGCGCTGGTCAGCGGGGCCAGCTGCTCTTCAACAGCGACATCTTGGCCAGCGGAATCCGAACCCGCCTCGGATCGCTGGCGATGCGCTCGCGCAGACCGGCCTCCAGCCGCTCGGTGACTTGGCCGGCGCGCGAGCTGTCGTCGAGGGCGGTCAGCAATGTCGGAAACACCGAGGCCTTGACGAACGTCGTCCAGTTCGTCGCGAAAGAGCTTGCGCTGTGGTCTTTTTCGAACTTGGTCCAGTACTGGTCCTCGGCGTCGAACACGTCGAGGTGTTCGACGGTGAGCCCGGCGAAGCGGTTCTTCGGCGCGAACGGCGCGGTCAGCTCCGCCTCACTGCGGCCGACCGACGGGATGGCCATTTGCCGCACCTCGTCGCTGCTGACCACACCTTCGGCGGCCATGTCGGTCAGCTCAGCCTCGAGTGCTTCGAGCAGCGGCTGATAGCCGGCGTCGCCGTCGTCGGCCGCCATGGTGAGCACCACCACGCGCCCGCCGGGAACGAGCTCACGGCTTCGGGCGGTCAAAAAGGCGATCCAGTCGTCGGCGGCTTGTCGCGCGTAGGCCGTCCTAGCCTGCGCGTCGCGACTCAACTCGACGTGGATGTGGTCGGGAATCCCGGCCGGCACGCGACTGAGCCAGTGCACGGCCCACGAGCTCCAGCCCAGCGTCACCGTGCTGGTGGGCGCCACCTGCTCGTACACCGAACGGCCGATCGCCGATGCGAACGTCGCCGGGTCGTCACGCAGATAGGTCTGCGGATCGGAGGCCAGCGTCTCGAACAGTCCCGTGTAGTCGTTTTCGGCAAGGTCGGCGTGGAAGACGACGATCGCGCGGCCCGGCTCGGCGCGGGTGCGCAGGATCGAGATCGCCGCCCCGATCGGCAGCAACGAATTGTGTCCTGCGCTGGCGCCGTAGTCCGCGATCACGATCGTGTTCGGCGTTTGCGGCAGCTCGACGTCTCGGGCCGCCCGTTGCAGCAGTTCGACCGCGGGCAGCAATACCGGCTGTACCCGCGAGCTGCCTCGGAACATGCCGCCCGCCTCCAATGGCGCCGGGCGGACGAGGCGGCCGCCTGTCATCAGTGTCCCCGGGCCACCCATTCGTCGTAATGCACCAGCTCTCCACCGATCGTCGTGGTGTCGCCGTGCCCGGTGTAGACGACGGTGTCGCCGGGCAGCTTGCCCAGCTTCTCCGAGATCGACGCGAGGATCGTCGGGAAGTCGGAGTAGGAGCGGCCCGTCGCGCCCGGACCGCCCTGGAACAGCGTGTCGCCGCTGAACACCGCACTCAATTCGGGTGCGTGCAGGCACGTCGAGCCGGGAGAGTGGCCAGGAGTATGAATCGCTCGCAACTCGGTGCCGCCGACGGTCAGGACGGTGCCGTCCTCGAGCGAGCGAAAAGGCTTGTCCGGATGGGTCATTCGCCACAGCACCTCGTCGGCGGGATGCATGAGCACCGGCGCGTCGAGCGCTTCGCCGAGCGCAGGTGCGACGGTCACGTGGTCGTTGTGGCCGTGGGTGCACAGCACCGCCACCACGTTGCGGCCGCCGACCGCGTCGATGATCGGAGCCGCATCGTGGGCGGCGTCGATCACAACGACGTCGTCGCCGTCGCCGACGAGCCAGATGTTGTTGTCGACTTCCCAACTGTCGCCGTCGAGTTCGAAGGTGCCGTGGGTGACCACGCGGTCGATGTTGCTCACAGAATCACCACCGAGCGCAGCACCTCACCGTGGTGCATCTTCTCGAATGCCGCCTCGACGTCGTCGATGCCGATGCGTTCGGTGACGAACTTGTCCAGCGGTAGTCGGCCCTGCAGATAAAGGCTTGTGAGCGTTGGGAAGTCGCGCTCGGGCAGGCAGTCGCCGTACCACGACGACTTCAGCGACCCGCCCCGAGAGAAGAAGTCCAGCAGCGGCATGTCGATGCGCATGTCGGGTGTCGGCACGCCGACCAGCACCACGGTACCGGCGAGGTCACGTGCGTAGAACGCCTGTTTCCAGGTTTCCGGACGGCCCACCGCGTCGATCACCACGTCGGTGCCGAAGCCGTCGGTGAGCTCCTGAATGGCTTCGACGACGTCGGTGCTGCGCGCGTTGATGGTGTCGGTGGCGCCGAACTCCTTGGCCCACTGGAGCTTTCGATCATCGGTGTCCACGGCGATGATCTTGCGCGCACCGACCAGCCGGGCACCGGCGATCGCCGCGTCGCCAACGCCGCCGCAGCCGATCACCGCAACGGTGTCGTCGCGGTTGACATTGCCGGTGTTGATGGCTGCACCCAGCCCCGCCATTACGCCGCAGCCGAGCAGCCCCGCCACGGCAGGATCGGCGGCCGGGTCGACCTTGGTGCACTGACCCTCGTGCACCAGCGTCTTGTCGATGAACGCGCCGATGCCCAACGCCGGCGTCAGCTCCGTGCCGTCGGTGAGCGTCATCTTCTGTGCGGCGTTGTGGGTGGTGAAGCACAGGTGGGGGCGACCGCGCTTGCAGGCCCGGCACTGGCCGCACACGGCGCGCCAGTTCAGGATCACGAAGTCGCCGGGCGTGACGTGCGTGACTCCCTCGCCGACGGCCTCGACGGTGCCGGCGGCTTCATGGCCGAGCAGGAACGGGAATTCGTCGTTGATGCCGCCTTCACGGTAGGTCAGGTCGGTGTGGCACACCCCGCACGCCGCGACGTCGACGACCACCTCGCCGGGGCCGGGGTCGGGCACCACGACGTCGACGACTTCGACCGGTTCGCCCTTCTTCCGCGAAATCACGCCGCGCACTGTTTGAGTCATGGGCGACAACCTACTAAAGCTTGCGCTCAGAGCTTTCCGACGGTTTCGGCGATCGCCTCGTCCAGGCCGCCGGCGCCGTAGCCGAGAGCGCTTCTATACGGCGCCGGATCGAAATAGAAGCCGCGCGTCAGGGCCATGGCGAAGTCGGGTAGGTGCAGTCCGCCCTCGCGGCGTTGCAGCGTGTGCCACATGTGCAGCGGGAAGAGCCCGCTGCGGACGAGCGGATCCGGTATCGCGCGGGCTCGGCGCGGTCGGCCGAGCACCGTCGCGATGCGCTCCAGTAGTTGGCTCCAGGACAGGTTCTCGTCGCCGACGAGCGCGGGTCCGTGGAAGCGACGCTCGAGAGCTCCGACGATCGCGTCGGCAACATGCTTGATTGCGACCGCATTGGTGCCGCCGTTCGCGCTGAGCAACGGCAGGGGCGAGCGAGCGTATTTGACCAGTGGCCCCCATAGTGGCTCGCGGCCGGGAATCGTCCCGAACAAGTAGGGAATTTCGAGCGCCGTCAACGCCATATCGTCACCCGCGGCCGCGAACGCGGCTTCCTCTTGCTCGCGGCGCACCCGGATGTAGGGGTGGTGCCGAGCCAGTTCCAGATCCGGCCAGATTCTGTCGAAATACGCGAAGTAGGAACTGCACACCAACGCTCGGTCAGCACCGCCCTCTTTGGCCAGCCGCACGACTCGCACCGTCGGCTCCACGTTGGCTTGGCGGAAGAATTCGTACGCCGGCCGCGGCGGCACCACGCGGTCGTCCTTGCCGAGTGCGAACACGACCGCGTCGCAGCCGGCGAACGCCGGACGCAGTTCCTCATCGCTGCAGGCGTCGAGGTCAGCCAACTTGACCTCGACACCATCGGGCAGCAGCCCCTCGGCTGGCATGTCGAGGGCAAGCACCGAGACCGTGTGGCCGCGTTCGCAGAGTCGGCGTACGGCGTGGTAGCCGATGAGGCCCGTACCGCCCAGAACAAGCACACGCAGTCCGCTGTCGGACATTCGGATCGGCCTCCTCGTATGCAGCCTTTGGCGGCAAGCGCTGACGTAGGTTTCACACCGTGAGCGCAGTCGAAACCACAGAAGAGTTCGCCGCACGCACGATGGGTGCGATCGACAGTGCGAGTCTGGCCCTTCTGCTATCCATCGGCTGCTCTCGGGCCCGACCCTGAAGGAAGCGATCGAGACGATCGACGCGCAGACCGGCGATGACCGGCCCGCCTTCTACGGCATCAACTGTTCTCATCCGCTCGAATTCCTGCCCGCGATCGAGCCAGGTGACTGGTTCACCCGCGTGCGGTGCCTGCGGCCGAACGCCGCGCTGATGGACAAGATCTCGTTGTGCACCCTCGGCCACCTCGAAGCCGGCGATCCGGTGGCACTCGGTGAGCTCATGGGTCAGGTGGCCCGGCAGCATCAGCACGTCGACATCTGGGGCGGGTGCTGCGGCACTTGGGACACCCACCTCGACCAGATCACGCGCAACGTGCAGGCGGTTCGGTAGCCGGTGCCGTTAGGCTTCCACCGATGTCTGCTCTCGACGCGATCGGCGACTGGCCCGTCGACCACGCCGCAGCGGCCGTCGTCGATCCGTCCGGCGTGCTGGCCGAATTCGGTGATCAGAACCGGGAATTCGCACTGGCATCGGTGACCAAGCCGTTGGTGGCGCGCGCCGTGCACATCGCGGTCGAGGAAGGCGTGCTCGACCTCGACACGGCCGCCGGACCGCCCGGGTCGACGGTCCGTCATCTGCTGGCGCACGCGTCGGGGTTGTCGATGCGCTCTGACGAGCGGATCAACGAACCGGGCCAGCGCCGGGTCTATTCCAACTACGGCTTTCAGGTGCTCGCCGAAGCGGTGCAGGACAAGTCGGGAATCGAGTTCGGCCGCTACATGCACGACGCGGTGTTCGAGCCGTTGGCCATGGACCACAGCCGGCTCGACGGAGGCGCCGAGGCGGCCGGCTACGGCTGCACCTCGACCGTGGCCGACTTGGCGCGGTTCGCCGATGACCTGCTTCGCCCGGTGCTCGTGGCCGCCGAGACCCACGAGCAGGCGACCACCGTGCAGTTTCCCGGTCTCGACGGCGTCTTGCCCGGATTTGGTGTGCAGCGGCCCAACGACTGGGGCCTGGGTTTCGAGATCAGGGACGACAAGTCGCCACACTGGACCGGCTCGTCGAACTCGCCGCGCACCTACGGCCACTTCGGTCAGACCGGCACGTTCATATGGGTCGATCCGGCGGCTGACCTGGCGCTGGTGGTACTCACCGACCGTGGCTTCGACGACTGGGCGCGGTCACGCTGGCCGGAGCTGTCCGACGCGGTGCTGGCGGAGTTTGGTAACGGCTAGCGCGGCACACTAGCGCAACAGGCGTCACACAAGGCACAATAGGCACGCACGACTCAAGCTCATCGGTTACGCCAGGTCGTTGGGGAAGACGTCCCTCGTGGAGCCGAAGGAGCTGAGCATGCGTGCGTCGAACCAGTTCGCCGACGCGACGACGGGCGTGGTGTACATCCACGCCTCACCCGCGGCGGTGTGCCCGCATGTCGAGTGGGCGTTGTCGTCGACCCTGGAATCCCGCGCCAACCTGAAGTGGACGCCTCAGCCGGCGATGCCGGGGCAGCTTCGCGCGGTGACGAATTGGGTGGGGCCGGTGGGCACCGGCGCTCGGCTGGCGCACGCGCTGCGCGCGTGGCCGGTGCTGCGGTTCGAGGTCACCGAAGATCCCAGCCCCGGCGTGGACGGTCAGCGGTTCAGCCACACGCCGCAGCTGGGCATGTGGAGCGGGGCGATGAGCGCCAACGGCGACATCATCGTCGGCGAGATGCGGCTGCGGGCACTCATGGCCGCCGGCGCCGACACACTGCTGGCCGAGCTCGACTCTGTGCTGGGCACCGCGTGGGACGAGGCGCTCGAGCCCTACCGCGACGGCGGCCACGGCGCCGAAGTGAGTTGGCTCAATCGCGGCGTGGGGTAGGCCGGTTCGCCGAGCGTGAGCGCACTGCGAAACTCGCGACTGTTTTTCGCAACCAGCTCACGTTCGTTCGGGTTGCGGCACACAGATTCTCAGTGCGTCGCTGACCGCTGACACTTCTACCGGAAGCGGCATCGCGAAGTCGCCGTCGGCGTAGGCGTTGATGCCCGGGCACTCGACGGTGACCGTCGAGGCCCGATCGGTGGTCACGTCGTCGAGGAGGATGTGCGTGCCCTTGAAGACCGTCGGGAACAGCCGAACAAGCTTTGTGCGCGACGCCGTATGCACCATTGTGATGTCCAGCAGGCCGTCGGCGGGATCGGCGTTGGGACACATCCGCATTCCGCCGCCGTAGCTTTTCGTGTTGCCGAACGCGGCGAGCGTCAGGTCCGCGACGATCTCTCGCTCGCCGTCGAGCACGAGCCGAAACGGCAACAGCCGCAGCTTCGAAAGCTCCGCGACCATCGCGAGGTTGTAGCGCATTCGGCCGTGCGGCCAGCGCATTCGGTTGGTCCGGTCGCTCACCAGCGAATCGAACCCGGCGGCCATCACGGTGCCGAACCATTTCTCAGTACCGTCGCGGCCACGGATCAACCCGAGGTCGACGGTGTCCACCCACCCGTCGGCCACCACATCTGCGGCAGCTTCGGGATTCTTTGTGGGAAGGCGGTATTCGCGGGCGTGGTCGTTGCCCGTTCCGGCCGGGATGATGCCCAGCGGAATGTCGCTGCGTGCCAAAGCCTGCAGCGCCAGCGAGATCACGCCGTCGCCGCCGACGATCACCAGCGCGTCGGTCCCAGCCGTCAAGGCTTCGTCGATGAGCCGACGGGCGTGTGCGGCATCCCGCCCCACGATCCCGACCACGTCGACACCGCGCTTCTGCAGGTGCGCCACCGCCCGTTCGGCCGCGTGCGGCGCATTACCGTGTCCGGACGCGGGATTGGTCAGCAGCGTGACCCGGCTGATCTCGCGCTGCGTCATGGCGGCGGAATCAGCTTGCCCGGGTTGAGGATTCCGGCCGGATCAAGGGTTGCTTTGACGGCCCGCAACACCTCGACGCCGAGGTCGCCGATCTCGTCGCGCATCCACGGCCGATGGTCAGCCCCGACCGCGTGATGGTGCGTGATCGTCGCCCCGGCGGCCACCATCGCGTCGGTCGCGGCTGCCTTCGCCGTACGCCACTGTTCGATCGGATCGCCGCGCTGAGCGGCCACCACCGTGAAGTACAGCGACGCCCCGGTGGGGTAGACGTGCGAGATGTGACACAGCACAAGGGCCGGCGTCCCAGATGCTTCCAGTGATGACGTAAGGGCCTGTGTCACAGCATCTTTCACGTTTCCAATGTTCGACCATGTGGTGGCTGTTTCGAGCGTCTCGCACAGTGCGCCGGCCGCCAACAGCGAGTCACGAAGGTACGGTGCGCTGAATCGGCCGTGTTCCCAGGCCCGCGCGGGCGCTTCGCCCAAAGACGTCGCACCATGCTCCAACAGCACCGCGCGGGTTTCCGCGTGGCGGCTCTCGGCATGTGCGGCGGTGCCCTCGAAGACGGTGATGGCGAGGCAGCCGCCGGTGATCGTCTCTTCGCCGATGCTCTCGGTGGTGGCGAGATTGACGCCCGTCTCGGCTTCGTCCGACAGCCGGATGACGGTAGGGCCGGTGCCGATCTGCGTGACCGCGCGCAAAGCCTCTGCGCCGCTGGCGAAGTCGGGGAACGACCACCCTTCGAAGCGAGTGCACTCGGGTGCCCGATGCACCCGCACCCGTACCCGGGTGATCACACCGAACACGCCTTCCGAGCCGATCAGCAGATGCCGCAGATCCGGTCCCGCCGCCGACTCGGGTGCGCGCCCGAGGTCGAGCGTCCCGGCGGGCGTGACTGCGCGGACGCCGCGGACCATGTCGTTGAACCGGCCGTAGCCGGCCGAGTCCTGGCCCGACGAGCGGGTGGCTGCGAAGCCGCCGATCGTTGCGAACTCGAAGCTCTGCGGAAAATGGCCCAGCGAAAATCCGCGCTCACCGAGCAGGCGCTCGGCGTCGGGTCCGGTCAACCCAGCGCCCAGTACCGCCTCACCGGACACCTCGTCGAGCGAGTGCAGCGCGTCGAGCCGACGCAGATCGAACGCGATCACCGCACCGAATCCGTTCCGCAGCGGATCGAGCCCGCCGACCACACTGGTGCCGCCACCGAACGGGACCACGGCGATGCGCTGCTCCGAACAGTGTCGCAGGATCGCGGCGATCTGGTCCTCGTCGCCCGGCAGCACCACCGCGTCCGGAGCATCCTGTTCGATCTGCTTGCGCCGCAACAGATCCAGTGTCGACTTCCCTCCCGCGTGCAACAGCCGTGCACGGTTGTCGACGAGGACGAACTCCGGTCCGACGATCGCAGTCAATGCGTGGCGGTCGGCGGGGGTCAATGCAGACGACCGCAGCCGCACCTCGTCGATATCGGGGCCGGCGATCTGCGCGTCACCTACCCCGAGTGCCTGCTTGAGCAGAGAGCGGATGCCGTCGGATAGCGGCTTGGCCGCGGCCGGGTCACCCCAGGCGTTCCACGTCATCGGCGGCAGCAGGCCTGGATTCGTCGGCATGCGTTACAGTATTACGGATGCTGTCAACCAGTAACGGCCAGGACATCGGGGAGCGCATCCTCGAGGCCGCCGCCAGCTGCGTCAGCGCCTACGGCATCGACCGCGTCACGCTGGCCGAGATCGCCCGCCGCGCCGGCGTCAGCCGACCGACCGTGTACCGGCGCTGGAGCGACACCCGGCAGATCCTCGCCGCACTGCTGACCTCGCGCGTTGTCGGAGTGTGGCGCGACGTGCCTTCGCACGGGCACGGCAGAGAAGCGCTGGTGCGGCGGATCGTCGCGGTGGCCGACCGATTGCGCCGCGACGAGCTGATCATGTCGGTGTTGCACAGCGACCCGGCATTGGCGATGGTCTACATCACCGAACGACTTGGCACCAGTCAGCAGGTGCTGATCGACGCGGCCGCGGCGGAAATCGAAGCGGCACAACGTGACGGCAGCGTCCGTGCGGGCGATCCGCGAAAGCTCGCGGCGATGGTCTTGTTGATCACCCAGTCGACGATCCAGTCGGCGCAGATCGTCGCGCCGATTCTCGACGAGCGGGAGCTGGCGCGCGAATTGACCCACTCATTGAACGGATACCTGTCCTGATGGCCCATCCCGCCGCACTCAATGCGGCTCGCCGTGGCGCCGATCTCGCTGCGTTGGCCGACGGCGCACCCGTCGACGTTGTCGCGATCGGTGGCGGCATCACCGGAACCGGCGTGGCATTGGACGCGGCCGCGCGCGGTCTGCGCACGGTGCTCGTTGAAAAGCACGACCTGGCGTTCGGCACCAGCCGGTGGAGTAGCAAGCTCGTCCATGGCGGCCTTCGGTACCTGGCGAGCGGCAACATCGGGATCGCCCGGCGCAGCGCCGCCGAGCGCGGAATTCTGATGACGCGCAACGCTCCTCATCTCGTCCGTGCGATGCCGCAGCTGGTGCCACTGCTGCCGTCGATGAGCCGCGCCAACCGCGCGTTGGTGCGTACCGGTTTCCTCGCGGGTGATGCGTTGCGCCGGCTGGCGGGTACCCCGGCGTCGATGCTGCCGCGGTCCCGTCGGGTCGACGCCCGCCGCGCCGTGGAGCTGGTGCCGGCGGTACGACGTGACGGCCTCGACGGTGGACTGCTGGCATACGACGGGCAACTCGTCGACGACGCGCGGCTGGTGGTGGCCGTCGCCCGCACCGCCGCACAACACGGCGCGCGCATCCTCACCTACGTCGCCGCGTCAGACGTCAGCGGGGATTGCGTGCGGCTCACCGACCAACGGACAGGGGAGTCGTTCGTCGTGACCGCACGCGCGGTGATCAACGCGACCGGCGTGTGGGCCGGCGACGTCGACATGTCGATCAAGTTGCGGCCCAGCCGCGGAACCCATTTGGTATTCGACGCCGCGGCCTTCGGCAATCCCGTTGCGGCACTGACGATCCCGATACCCGGCGAGATCAACCGCTTCGTGTTCGCGATGCCCGAGCAGCTGGGCCGCGTCTATCTCGGGCTGACCGACGAGGACGCGCCGGGGCCGATTCCCGACGTGCCACAGCCCAGTTCCGATGAAATCGCTTTCCTGCTCGACACCGTCAACACCGCGCTGCGAGTCGGTCTGAACCGTGACGACGTGATCGGTGCGTACGCCGGACTGCGGCCGCTGGTCGACGCCGGACAAGGCCGCACCGCCGACATCTCCCGCGACCACGCGATCATCGAGTCCGATTCAGGAGCGTTCAGCATCATCGGCGGCAAGCTCACGGAGTACCGGCACATGGCCGAAGACGTTCTTGACCGTGCGGTACAAGCGCGTGGGTTGGCCGCCGGGCCGTGCCGGACGCGCAATCTGCCGCTCGTCGGCGCAGTCGGTGCGGTGACTGCCGGTGTGCCGGCGTCACTTGTTGCGCGCTTCGGCGCGGAAGCACCGGACGTCATCGCAGCGGCCACGTGCGAGCGGCCGCAAGATCCTATCGCCGATGGAATCGACGTCACACGAGCCGAATTCGAGTACGCGGTCACCCACGAGGGGGCGATGACCGTCGACGACATCCTCGACCGGCGCACGCGAATCGGGCTGGTGCAGTCCGACCGCGACCGCGTGATGGACGTGGTGCGCGAATTCCTGGCCGAAGCCGACTGACTCCGCGACGACCTACAGCGGGATGTTCTTGTGGCGGCCTCGCCGCGGCGGGTCTTCAGCCAAGGCCTGCGTCAGCGCGCTGCGCGTGTGCGCCGGGTCGATCTTCGCATCCACCACGCCGATCTCGATCGCGGAATCCACTCCGCCCGCAATCTTTTCGTGCTCGGCGGCCAGCTGCTCATGCAGCGCCTCGCGTTCGTGCTCGGGTGCGGCGGCCAGCCTCTTCTTGTGCAGAATGCCGACGGCAGCCTTTGCGCCCATGACCGCGACTTCGGAGTCGGGCCACGCGAACACCTTGGTGGCGCCCAGCGAGCGCGAATTCATCGCAATGTAGGCCCCGCCGTAGATCTTCCGGGTCACCAGCGTGACCCGCGGAACCGTGCATTCACCGAACGCGTGCAACAGCTTTGCGCCGCGGCGCACCACACCGCCCCACTCCTGGTCGACACCCGGCAGATAACCCGGCACGTCGACGATGCAGATCAGTGGGATACCGAACGCATCGCACAGCCGCACGAAACGTGCTGCCTTCTCGGCGCTTTCGGAGTTCAGGCAGCCGCCGAGACGCAACGGATTGTTGGCCAGCACACCGACGGTCCGGCCCGACAGCCGGCCCAAGCCGATCACCATCGACGGCGCCCACTTGGCCTGGAACTCCTCGAAGGGTGCGTCGTCGTCGAGCAGGGCCAGCACGATCGGGTGCACGTCGTAGGCGCGTCGCGGCGAATCGGGCAGCAGCGCGTGCAGGTCGGTGTCGCCGGCCTCGGCTTTGGAGCGGTCGAAATGCCCCTGCTGGCAGAACAATCCGACCAGCCGGCGCCCACGCTCGTACGCATCGAGCTCGTCGTCGGCCACGATGTGGCACACACCGGACTTCTTGTGGTGCGTGTCGGGACCGCCCAGCGACGCCATGTCGACGTCCTCACCAGTGACGCTGCGCACCACGTCGGGCCCGGTGACGAACACCCGGCTCTCCGGCGCCATCACGATCACGTCGGTCAGCGCAGGGCCGTACGCGGCGCCGCCGGCTGCGAAGCCTACGACCACCGAGATCTGCGGGATGTAACCCGACGCCCGGATCATCGCCTCGAACACCAAACCGACGGCGTGCAAAGCTTTTACACCTTCTGCCAGCCGCGCGCCGCCGGAGTGCCAGATGCCGACGATCGGGCTCTGCTCCTCGATCGCGAGGTCGTAGGCGTCGACGATGTGGCGGCAGCCTTCGACGCCCATCGCGCCGCCCATCACGGTGCCGTCGGTGCAGAACGCAATGGTGCGGACACCGTTGACGGTGCCGGCCGCGGCGAGCACGCCGGAGCGATCCCGCTCGTGCAGCAGCTCGAGGCTCTGGTCGTCGAAGAACGTGGAGAGCCGCAGCAGCGGGTCCCGCGGATCGAGCGATTCGCCGACAGCCTTAGGGGCCATGGTCGTCATCGGTGTCTCCTAGCTGGTTTGAAAAAACCGTCAGTACTTCCCGAAGGCGAGAGCCACGTTGTGCCCGCCGAATCCGAAAGAGTTGTTGATCGCGTACTTGAAATCGCCGACCCGAGGCTCACCGTGGACCACGTCCAGGTCGATTTCGGGATCCTGGTTCTTCAGGTTCAGCGTTGGCGGGATCACGCCGTCGCGCAACGCGAGCACGGTCAGGATCGACTCGACCGCACCGACCGCACCCACCGAATGGCCGAGCGCTGACTTCGGTGCGTATACCGCGGCGTCGTGGCTGCCCAGCGCATTGCGGATGGCCTTGGACTCCGCAAGGTCGCCGACGGACGTGCCGGTGGCGTGGGCGTTGACGTGGTCGATGTCGGTGGGCTGCAGACCCGCGAGCTGGATCGCCCGTGTCATCGCATATCCCGCCTGCTCACCGTTCGGGTCCGGCGCCACGATGTGGTAGCCGTCCGAGGTGATCGCCGCACCCATGATCCGCCCGAGGATGGTGGCGCCGCGGGCTTTCGCGTGCTCCTCGGTCTCGATGACGATCAGCGCACCGGCCTCGCCGAAGACGAACCCGTTACGGTCCTTGTCGAAGGGTCGGCACGCCCCGGCGGGGTCATCGTTGGTGGTGGACAACACGATTCGCATCTGGGCGAAGCCAGCGATTGGCACCGCCTCGATTCTCGTCTCGACCCCGCCGCAGATTGCGACGTCGGCTTCGCCGAGCACGATGTTGCGCCACGCATGAGCAATGCCCTCAGACCCGGAGGCGCAGGCCGACACCGGGGTGATGACCCCGGCGCGGGCCTTGCGCTCCAGCCCCACCGCAGCGGCCGCGGCGTTGGGCATGTATTTCTGCACGGCTAGCGGCGAGACCGCTCGCATTCCCTTCGCGCGCATGTCGTCGTAGCCGAAGACCAGCTCCTCGGTGGAGCCCATCCCGGTGCCGATCGACACCATCAGCCGCCGCGGGTCCACTTCGGGCGATCCGGCGTTGTCCCACACCCGCCGGCTCAGCACCGTGGACATCTTCTGTAGATACGAGAGCCGACGCAGTTCGACCTTCGTCAGTTCTTGGTCGAAATCCTCCAGAAGATGCCCGCCGATGCGCACCGGCAGGTCGTACTCCTCGACGAACGGATCCTCGAGCTTGCGAATACCGCTTTGCCCGTCCAGCAACTTCTTCCAGGTGTCCTCGGCGTCGGTCGCCAACGCGGTCGTCATCGCGATACCGGTGACGACCACGTTGGGCAACCCGTCGCCCGTAGACAGCAGTGCCATCGCTTCTCCGAGAATCCTTCCGCCGCTGTCAGTACTTCCCGAACGCGAGCGCGACGTTGTGGCCACCGAACCCGAACGAGTTGTTGATGGCGTACTGGTAGTCGCCGTAACGGGGTTCACCCGCAACGACATCCAGGTCGATCTCGGGATCGGGGGTTTCGTAATTCAGCGTCGGCGGGATGACTCCGTCACGCAGCGTCAGGACCGTCAGCACGGACTCCAGCGCCCCGACCGCGCCGATGGAGTGGCCGAGTGCCGACTTCGGCGCGTACACCGGCGCGTGCTGGCATCCCGCAACCCGAATCGCGTTGGCCTCGGCGACGTCACCGATCGAGGTGGCTGTGGCGTGAGCGTTGATGTGGTCGATGTCCTTGGGGGACAAGCCCGCAAGCTCCATCGCCCGCTTCATCGCCTTGCCGGCGCGTTCGCCGTCCGGCGCGGGCGCCACCATGTGGTAGGCGTCCGACGTGATGCCGGCACCCATCAGCCGGGCCAGCGGCTTGGCGCCACGGGCCTTCGCGTGCTCCTCGGTCTCGATGACCATCAGTGCACCGGCCTCACCGAACACGAACCCATCGCGGTTCTTGTCGAACGGCCGCGACGCGCCTTCCGGGTCGTCGTTGCGGGTCGACATCGCGCGCATCATCGAGAACGCCGCGATCGGCAGCGCCTCGATGCCGCCCTCGACACCGCCGCAGACGGCGATGTCCGCGTCGCCCATCACGATCTGCCGCCACGCATGTGCGATGGCCTCAGAGCCCGACGAGCACGCCGACACCGGGGTTATGACGCCCGCGCGGGCGCCGAGCTGCAACCCGACCACCGCGGCCGCGCCGTTCGGCATGATCATCTGGACAGCCAGCGGCGAGACCTTGCGGGGACCGCCCTCGTTCATCAGGTCATAGGTCTCGACGATCTTCTCGCCGCCGCCGAGACCGGTGCCGATGACGACCGCGAACCGATCCGGGTCGACTTCCGGGGTGCCTGCGGTCTCCCAAATCCTGCCGCCGAGCAGCTTGGCCATCCGCTGGACGTAGGACATACGCCGCAGGTCAAGCCGGCCCATGTGGTCGTCAACCGGGTCCTTGAGGTGGCCGCCGATGCGGACGGGCAGATCCCACTTGGTGACGAACTCGTCCTCGAGCACGTGGATGCCGCTCTCACCGGCCAACAAACTCTTCCACGTGCTTTCGACGTCGGCCGCGATCGATGTGGTCGCCTCGACGGCGGTTACCACAACGCTGGGGTAACCGCCGTTAGCAGTGGAAGGTTTTGTCATGCGCGCTCCGCTTCGATCTTCGCGCGGATCGCCTCGGCAGCCTCGGGGTTCTCTTCCTCGAGCTTCTGGATGTAGGTGACCACGTCACCGACGGTGCGCAGGCCGGCGAGGTCCTCGTCGGGGATCTTCACGCCGTACTTGTCCTCGGTCTGCACGGCGATCTCCACCATTGACAGCGAGTCGATGTCCAGGTCGTCGACGAACGACTTCTCCGGGGTGACTTCCGACGGCTCGATGCCGGTGACCTCTTCGATGATCTCGGCGAGACCGGCGATGATTTCTTCCTGAGTAGCAGGCACTATGGCTCCTTCTATCGATGGTGCAACTGGTAGAGGTGATACGTCCGTTATGCGGTTGTACTGGCGAGGAGCCGGCTTATAACGCCGCTAACCCGTCCAGGTCTGCGGGTGATTTGACGGCATGCGTGCCGATCCCCCGAAGTTCGCGTTTTGCGATACCCGTGAGCGCCCCGGCGGGCGGGAACTCCACGATCGCGGTGATGTTGCGCTGACGCAGCGTTTCGGTGCAAAGGTCCCAGCGCACGGGCCGAGTCAACTGCGCGACCAACTTGGTCATCGCGTCCTGTGCCGAGGCTACCGGCTGACCGTCGGCGTTGGAGAGCACGACGGCGGTGGGCTCGGCGGTTTGCACGGTTGCGGCGGCCGCGGCATATGCCTGCTGAGCCGGTGCCATGAAGTGCGTGTGGAAGGCGCCGGCCGTGGCCAGCGCACGGACCCGGGCCTTCTCCGGCGGGTTCTCGGCCAGCTTGGCCAGCGCGTCGAGGCGGCCCGCGGCGACGATCTGCCCCGCGGCGTTGCGGTTGGCCGGGACCAGTTCGAGGTCCTCAAGCCGGGCCAGCACGTCAGCCTCGGCTCCGCCAAGGACCGCCGACATTCCGGTCGGCTCCACCGCGCACGCCTTGGCCATCTCGCGGCCGCGGGTCGCGGCCAGCGCGACGGCGTCGTCGGCGGAGATGATGCCGCCGATCGCATAGGCGGCGATCTCGCCCACAGAGTGCCCGGCCAGGATCACCTCGTCGTCGGCCAGCAGGCCGCGCTGGGTCAGTTCGCGATGGGCCAGCAGCGTCGCCGCGACGACGAGCGGCTGGGTGACCGCGGTGTCGGTGATCTCTTCGGCCGACGCGATGGTGCCAAGGCGGACCAGGTCCAGGCCGCTGATATCAGACCATGACGCCAGGGTCTCCGCGGCGCCGGGCAGCTCCAGCCACGACGAGAGCATCCCGGGGGTTTGCGAACCCTGGCCCGGACACAGCAGCGCGATCGTTCGGTGAGCCGACGGATTTTGAGGCACGGATTAAGAGAACACTGTGAAAGTGGTTTTACGCGGTGTAAGAGATTATGAACCTCGTCTTAGGTTTTTGTGGAGCCTCCACAAATCCGCATGTGATGCGACTCCATTGCAATCAAAACGCAACCCTTAACCGGCCCGATGCACCCCGCGAGCCGGCGTGACATGCGCCACAGCGGGGTGATACACCGTGCCGCGGTTCGTGGCCTGCGACGCCAGCCGGCCGACGGTCGCGGCGACCCGCAGCACGTAGGCGTCGCGCGGGGTGGTGGGGTCACGCCCGGTGAAGTCGGTGATGCGCTTGAGCCGATATCGCACCGTGTTCGGATGAACGAACAGTTTCCGCGCGCAGGCCTCGATGGCGCCGCCGGAGTCCAGGTACGCGTCCAACGTCTCCGTCAGGGCGGGGCCGGCGTCGGCCAGCGGCCGCATCACCTCCGCGTCGAGCACGGCGATTGCGGACGCGTCGCCCAGCAGCGCCCGCTCCGGCAGCAGCTCGCGGGCCAGCACCGGCCGAGGCGCACCGCTCCAGCCGGCCACGGCGTTCATGCCGGCGATCGCCTCGGTGGCGCTGGTGTGTGCGGCGGTGAAGGTCGGTGCCGTCGGTCCGATCACCACCGGTCCGTCGGCGAAGACGTCGACGAGCTCGCGCAGAAATTTGTCCGTCGCGCTCAGCGGTCCCGAGATGATCGCGATCAGCCAGGTGCCATGCACATCCGACAGCGCGGCGCGGCCATGGCGTGAGGCGATCTCGCGAACGTCGTCACTGGCAAGGTCGATGCGGTCGGCTCTCGGCAGACCGACCACGACCGTGGCCGGCGCCGTGGTGTCCCAGTTCAATGCCGCCGCCCGGGATTGCAGCTCGGGGCCGGTGTCGCCGCGCACGACGGCGTCGACGAGGTTGGCCTCCATCCGGCTGTCCCAGGCGCCGCGGGCCTCGGCTGCGTCGGCGTACGCGGATGCCGCGGTGAAGGCCAGGTCGCGGCTGTACCGCAGAATTCCGGTCGTCAGCGCGGTCGCCTGCTCCTCGGAGCGGGCCAGCATCGGCACCACTTCTTCGAAGAACTCCATGGTGACCCGGACCATGTCGACGGTTTGCCGCAAGGCGATCCGCCTGGTCAGGTCCTGCGGCACCACCTCGAACGCCTGTACGGTGTAGCTGACGTTGCTCTTGGGGTTACTCATCCACTCGACGAAGTTCACGACCGCGGTCTGCACCACCAGGTGCACGCTGGCCCGTTGTGAGGCCTCGAGTTCGGCGAAGAACGGCAGCCGCTCCTGCATGGCTGCGACCGCCTCGGTGGCGAACCGCCCGGAGTACTGCTTGAGCTTGCGGAGCAGCGATTCCGGGACGTTGTCGAGCAGCTCGAGCGTCGACTTCGGCGGTGCCGGCCGATCATTGTCGGGCATCCCTAAAAGTTACGCTTCTCTGCTGGAGAGAACTTCCAATGGGGCCGAAGCTCCGCTCGGATTTTTTACAGCGCCGCAGCGTTGAACTCGCTGCGACGGATCAAGCCACACCCGGGTCGGACGTCTGTTCCGGTGCCGCGAGCACGTCGTCGATGCGGTACCGGCGAGCAGCCTCGGCGGCGACGGACGCGTCGATCTCGCCGTCACGTGCCAGACCCGCGAGCACGCCCACCGCAATCGACTCGGCGTCGGTGTTGAAGAAACGCCGAGCGGCCGGGCGAGTGTCGGAGAACCCGAAGCCGTCGGTGCCCAACGTGATGTAAGTGCCCGGCACCCACGGCCGGATCTGTTCGCTGACGGCTCGCATCCAGTCGGACACCGCGACGACGGGCCCGCGGGCGTCGGCCAGTGCCTGGGTTACGTAGGGCACGCGCGGTGACTGGTCCGGGTGGCGCAGCCTCTCCTTTTCTATCTCGACGCCTTCACGGTTGAGTTCCCCCCAGCTGGTCACCGACCACACGTCGGCGGCGACGTCCCACTCGTCGGCGAGCAGTTTGGCTGCCCGCAGCGCCTCGGGCATCGCGACGCCCGAGGCCAGGATCTGCGCGGGATACTTATGCTCCGGCGCGGGTCGGTAGCGGTAGATCCCCCGAAGCAAGCCCTCGACGTCCAGGTCCTCAGGCTCGGGCGGCTGTACGTAAGGCTCGTTGTAGATAGTGATGTAGAAGAAGACGTTCTCCGGGTTTTCGCCGTACATCCGGGCGAGCCCGCTTTCGATGATGTGGGCGATCTCGAAGGCGAATGCCGGATCGTAGGACACCACAGCGGGATTGGTGGCCGCCAGCAGCAGCGAGTGACCGTCGTTGTGTTGCAACCCTTCACCCACCAGCGTGGTGCGGCCCGCCGTGGCGCCCAGCGCGAAGCCGCGGGTCATCTGGTCGCCGGCTGCCCAGAAGTTGTCACCAGTGCGCTGGAAGCCGAACATCGAATAGAAGATGTAGATCGGGATCATCGGCTCGTTGTGTGTCGCGTACGAGGTTCCCGCGGCGATGAACGACGCCGACGAACCGGCCTCGTTGATGCCCTCGTGCAGGATCTGGCCGGCCTCACTTTCCTTGTACGCCAACATCAGTTCGGCGTCGACGGAGGTGTAGAGCTGGCCGTTGCGGTTGTAGATCTTGAGCGACGGGAACCACGAATCCATGCCGAAGGTCCGTGCTTCGTCGGGAATGATGGGGACGATCCGCCAACCAATCTCCTTATCGCGCAACAGTTCTTTGAACACGCGGACCGTCGCCATGGTGGTGGCGACTTCTTGGTGGCCCGAACCCTTCTTGACCGACTTGTACGTGTCGCGCGGAGGGAGCGTCAGAGCCTTCGACTTGGTGCGCCGTTCGGGCACGAAGCCGCCCAATGCACGTCGACGATCCAGCAGGTAGCGGATCTCCGGCGCGTCGGGTCCTGGGTGGTAGTAGGGAGGAAGATACGGATTTTCCTCGAGTTCCTTGTCCGAGACCGGAATTCGTTGTGCATCGCGGAAGTACTTGAGGTCTTCCAGCGCCAGCTTTTTCATTTGGTGCGTGGCGTTGCGGCCCTGGAAATGCTTGCCCAGCGAGTAGCCCTTGATGGTCTTCGCGAGGATCACGGTGGGCTGGCCCTTGTGTTCCACTGCCGCGCGGTAGGCGGCATACACCTTGCGGTAGTCGTGGCCGCCGCGCTTGAGGCTCCAGATCTCGTCGTCGGACATGTTCTGCACCAGCGCCTTGGTGCGCGGGTCGCGGCCGAAGAAATGCTCACGGACGTAGGCCCCGTCGTTGGCCTTGTACGTTTGGTAGTCACCGTCGGGCGTGCTGTTCATCAGGTTCACCAGCGCGCCGTCGCGGTCGGCGTGCAGCAGCGCGTCCCATTCCCGGCCCCAGACCACCTTGATCACGTTCCAGCCCGCGCCGCGGAAGAACGACTCGAGCTCCTGGATGATCTTGCCGTTGCCGCGCACCGGGCCGTCGAGGCGCTGCAGGTTGCAGTTGACGACGAACGTGAGGTTATCCAGCGCCTCGAGTGCGGCCACATGCGCGGCGCCGCGGCTCTCCGGCTCGTCCATTTCGCCGTCGCCGAGGAACGCCCACACATGCTGGTCGGAGGTGTCCTTGATTCCGCGGTCGTGCAGGTAGTGGTTGAACCGGGCCTGGAAGATCGCGTTGAGCGGGCCCAGGCCCATCGAGACCGTCGGGAATTCCCAGAAGTCCGGCATCAACCGGGGATGCGGGTAAGACGGCAGCCCGCCGCCGGGATGGCTGTGTTCCTGGCGGAATCCGTCGAGCTGATCGGCCGTGAGCCGGCCCTCCAAGAATGCTCGCGCGTAGATGCCGGGGGAGGCGTGGCCTTGAATGAACACCTGGTCGCCGCCGCCGGGATGGCTCTTGCCGCGGAAGAAGTGGTTGAAGCCGACTTCGTAGAGGGCCGCCGACGACGCATACGTGGAAATGTGGCCGCCGACGCCGACTCCCGGTCGTTGTGCGCGGTGCACCATGATCGCCGCGTTCCACCGGATCCAGCGCCGGTAGCGCCGTTCCACCTCCTCGTCGCCGGGGAACCACGGCTCGAGTTCGGTGGGGATGGTGTTGACGTAGTCGGTGGACGTCAGGGCCGGGATCGCGACGCGTTGTTCGCCGGCGCGTTCCAGCAGGCGCAGCAACAGGTACCTGGCACGCGCGGGACCGGAGCGGGTCAAGACGTCGTCGAATGACTCCAGCCATTCACCGGTTTCTTCCGGGTCGATGTCGGGCAGGTATGCCGCGACGCCTTCCCGGATCACCCGTACTCGGTCGGAATCGCTTGAGCCGCTTGAGTTTTGGGCTAGGTCACGGCGCGCGAACTCGGTGGTCAACGCACTACTCCTCGTCAGGCGGTGCACGGATAACCTCTATCGTGCCCCTATCGTGCCCCACGTGCACCGGCCGCGGAATTTTCGGGTTGTCGCGGGCACCAGCCGGTAACCTCAACCGCTGTGGCGGGGGTCCGCGCGATGCGGCGATGGCGAGTCGGTGCTCTGGCGTCCGGGCTGACTGCCACGGCGGTCATGGTGGTGGTCGGCTGCACCACGATGACGCGCGGAGAACCGACCGTCGACAGCGCCGACGCCCGCAGCTATCGCAGCTGGGTGGCGGAGTCGTCGTCGCAGGCGGCGGCATCGGCGAGCGAGCGAGAGTCCACTCGACAGGAGTCGATGACCGCCGAGGCCGTAGCCAATGCGTGCGAAATGCTCAGTGGCACCAGCGTCGACGCCGTGACGGCCATCAACGCGTATGTCAACGCGGTGGCCACGCGCAACGAGGCGGACGTGGTCGCGAAGGGCCAGGCCGCCGTCGACACACTCAATGGCGGCGCGGACAAGGTGGCGAGCACTCTCAATTCCGCGCTGTTGCCTCATATGCACCACGCGTTCACGGCCTGGGTGGACGCCACCCGCGCGGTCGCCAAGGCCATCGCCGAACGCTATGGCCAGCAGGAATTCAACGCCGAAGTCGACCGGTTCAACAATGCCAACGAGATCGCGCTGGACACCTGCGGCGGTTCGCGCTGAGCAAACTGGCCGATGATGCTAGGGCGCTGCGGCCTGGCGTGCGACGATAGGGCGGACAGGGCTCGCGTATTGAGGAGGTCTCGACGGTGGTGGCGGCGGGTGACGCCCCGAACTACGCCCGCAGGCTGGGCATCCAAAAAGATCAGGTTGTTCAGGAGTTGGGGTGGGACGAGGACGTCGACGACGACATCCGTGCCGACATCGAGGAGGCCTGTGGCTCTGAGCTACTCGACGAGGACGCAGACGAGGTTGTCGACGTCGTGTTGCTGTGGTGGCGCGACGGTGACGGTGACCTGGTGGACAGGTTGATGGATGCGATCACGCCGCTGGCCGATGACGGCATCATTTGGGTGCTCACGCCCAAGACCGGCAAACCGGGTCATGTGGTGCCGGCCGAGATCGCCGAATCGGCTCCGACGGCCGGTCTGATGCAGACGTCCTCGGCGAACCTCGGCGACTGGAGCGCAAGCCGGCTGGTGCAGCCGAAGTCACGGGCGGGGAAACGCTAGTGCTTGAGGTAGGCACTTCTGCGCCTGACTTCACCTTGCGCGACCAGAATCAGCAGCCGGTGACGCTGTCGGACTTCCGCGGTCGCAAAAACGTGCTGTTGGTGTTCTTCCCGCTGGCGTTCACCGGTGTGTGTCAGGGCGAGCTCGACGAGATCCGCGATCATCTGCCCGATTACGAGAACGACGATGTGCAGACGCTGGCGATCTCGGTGGGACCGCCTCCGACGCACAAGGTTTGGGCGACCGAAAGCGGTTACACCTTCCCGGTGCTGTCGGACTTCTGGCCGCACGGCGCGGTGGCGCAGGCCTACGGGGTGTTCAACGAGGACGCCGGCTTTGCCAACCGCGGCACCTTCGTGGTCGACCGGGAAGGGATCATTCGGTTCGCGGAAATGAAGCAGCCGGGCGAGCCGCGCGACCAAAGGCTGTGGAAGGAAGCACTGGCGGCCCTGCCGTCGTGACATCCCGCCCTCCCTTCGGCGAGCGTGCGGGTTTGTACGGCGACACGCCGGTGTTGGGCGGGCGTTAGCGCTCGGTCGTCGATGACGAGCGAGCGGATTTCCACACCGACGGCGCAGCCGGTAGCCTCCCGGCACGGGGCGCGTAGCTCAGTGGTAGAGCACTGGTTTTACACACCAGCGGTCGGCGGTTCGATACCGTCCGCGCCCACCAAGGTTATTGCAGGTCAGCGGTGCTGATCGTGCGCAAGCGATGGTCGGATGCGCGTCCGACAGGTGGCCAAGTTGCCAAGGAGTTGCCAACGGGGTTCATGCACCGCCTTGATGCGGCGGCGCTGTGGCCTCCGGTCGCCTCGGGCGCTGCCACATCGAGTGGAACTCGGCCTCACCGGTCAGCGCTCGCATAAAGGTCTCCGGCTCGGGGATCGTGGCGTTCGGGTTCGGGTTGTAGTCGAGGCGATAGGCAAGCTGATTCGGCGGGGCCACGCGGCTAGTTCTGACGTGGAGGACGCCCGACAACCAATTGCACCGGGGGTTCGGCCACAGTCGCTCCTCGATGAGCGGGCCGAGGACGTCCCAGGTGTTCGCGAACTCGTTTGGCCCGACCGCGATCCTGGGGAATGTCGATGCAATGGCGATGAAGTGCGGTGCGTTGGGGTCGCGTTGGCGCTTCTTCCGGTCGATGGACCGGCGTAGCGATTCCAGTGCAGCGGTGTGGTCGTCGTCGCCGATGCATGGATTCACGGCGTAACCGAACATCTGCCCGACGTGCGGCCCTGCCGCAAACGGCGGACCGCCATTGGCCGCGACGGGTTCCCAGTCGATGTTGTCAGGGTCCGGGAAGTGGAGCATCGGACGCCACGTCGCTCTGATCGGTCGCGGTGCTGCTTCGTCGGTGGTAACGATCTCGCCGAATTCGTTGTCGCACACCTGGTCGCAGAACTCATGGCTCCACAGGTCTTTGACCACATCCTGCGGTGACCCAATGGGCAGCTCGATGCGGACGTTTCGGGCGATGCCGCGCTTCATCATCCGCGACGACAGCGCGGTGTGGATGGTCTCGTTCATCCGGTGCCAAGCGGCGTAGGCCTCCCAATGCCACACCGTGACCTCGACGGTGACCAACCCTTCGGGCACCCGGACTCCGTAGTCGGGGGACATTGGTTGGTCACCGTGGCTTGGTCTCCAGGTGTCCGGCACCAATGGTTCGAGCAGAACAGGGGTAATTCGCGATGCGACGACGCCGCCCACCTCCAGCTCGATCAACGCCTCCTCGTAAGCGTGATCGTCAGGTGGGCGCAGCACCGTGCGGAGCCTCTGGGTGAGCGTCCTGCCGACGCCAGGGGAGGCGTTTGCCATCAGTTGGTAGAGCACGTTTGCGACGTTCATCAAGTAGTACGTCGATTGGGCACTCCCGACACCACGCCACTGAGTGCCGAGCGGGCCGACCGGATCATCCGGCCAGGCTTCGTCCTCTACCAGCTCGAAGATTTGTCGGTAGAAGTCCTGCACCCGTTCGATCAGACGTTGCCCCTGTTCGCCGAGCGCAGCCTCCTCGGCAAGCGTCGCCGCATCACGCTCGTGGAAGCCAGGCCGTGGAGGTTCGACGGGTGTGGTGTCGCCGCTGGACGAGGCAGTGGACATATCGGCATCGTATGGACAAGCGCTGACGAGTTGGGCCTTCCGCGCCGCGTGACCGACTGCGGAGTTCAGATCATCGGGGGGTTCAACCGAACAGCGCCGACCCCGCCGCGTGCAGCTCGGGAGCCTTGACGTGGGTGTAGATGCGCAACGCCACCTCGGGCGAGTGCCCGTGCCAGGCGGCGACCACATGGGGCGCGACGCCACGGTCGAACATCAGGCTGACGCTGGTGTGCCGCAGGCCGTGCAACGTGATCCGGCGCAGCCCCGCGCGCTCGCGCAGTCGGTCGAACGCATCAGACCACCATTCGGGCCGGATCGGTGTGCCGTCCTCGCGCGCGGCCACCAGGCGATCGTCGGACCACCCGACGCCGAGCGCCAGGGCCTCGGTCCGCTGGCGCTGACGCAGAGCCCGCAGCGCCTCGGTCACATCGGCGGGCAGCGGTAGCGTGCGCTTGGACCGCTTGGACTTCGGGTCGTCCTCGACGGTCGCGCCGCCGACGGTCACCCGGCCCTTGCGCACGCGCAGCGTGCCGCTGTCGAGATCGACCGCGCTCCACCGCAATCCGACTACTTCGCTACGGCGCATCCCGTAGAGCGAGCACAGCCACAGCCCGAACAGCCGATCATCGGCCACCGCCGCGCGGAACGTCTCGGCCTCGGCCAGGGTCCAGGCGCGCTCGACGTCGCTATCGTCGTCCTGGCCGTCGGCGTCGTCGGCGTCGCGGTCCTTCGGGCGGTCTGCCAGCGCGACGACATTGCGCGCCAGCACGCCCTGATCGACGTAGCTCTGGACGACCATTCCGAGCGTGGTCAAGCTGGACCGGACCGTTTGCGGTGCCAGGCCGCGCTTCTCGCTGGCGGCGGCGGTGTCGGGCTGTGCAGGCGCGTAGACCCCGCGCCGGGGGCGGGTCACCCGGCCAGTCCGCAGCAGCGCCGACAGCGCCGAGTGCACATCGCCGGGGAGCGCGGCGGCGAGGTCGGCGGCGGTGATCCCGTCGGGGTGCTCGGCCACCAGCGCGACCACGCGACCGGCCAGGCTGTCGGTCTGGTAGTGGCGGTGATCGGTGCGGGCCTCGGTGAGCATCCACGACACCAGGCCATCGACGTCGGCCTTGGTAAGGGCCTGGAGCTTGCGCCCGCCGAGGTGGCGGACAACGGGCTTGAGGTCCATCAAATAGCCGTATTTCGTCACGTGACGTATGCCGCGCCGACCGGCCAGCCACGCCTCGCACGCCTGCTCGACGGTGACGGCGGTCGGGCGGTTGTAGGTACCTGCCGACACCTCGGAAGCGATGCGGCGCAACTCTTTCCGCGCCTCGGTCTTGGTGCGGTAGGTGAACTTTCGCCGGTCGCGTGAGCCGTCGGGCTTGGTGCCGAGGTCGAGCTGGAACCAGTAGGTCACCGTGCCGTTCTTGGCGGTGTGCGTGTTGATCGGCTCAGCTCGCCGGGTGCGCTTGGCGGTCGGTGTGCTGGCCCGCTCGGGCTGGCTGTCGGTGCTCATGTGGTCGAGACTCCTCGGGTCGTGGTCGTTGGTCGGCGCGGGTACGGGTCAGTTGGTGGGGTCGACGGCGGTGGCCCAGTCGCGCCGCAGGAAACCGCGCTGCTTGGCCTGTTTGATCCAGCGGTCAACGGTGGGCAGCGGGCTGCCGAGTTGGTCGGCCACATATTCGCGCGGCGACTCGCCAATCTCGCGCGCCCACAGCAGCAGCTTGGCCACCTGGCGGTAGTGGGCGTCATCGAGCTTTCGCCGGTTCGGCGGCTCGATGTCTGGACGTCGCAGGTCGGTCGGGTCGTAGACGTCACCGGCCAGCGCGACGCCGTGCTCGGTCAACGCGATGAACCGCGCCGCCGCCTTGGCCAGCCGCCGGACAGGTATCTGCCGGATCGTGTCGGGGTCGATGTCGGCGGCGTCGTCGCTGATCAGGTGCAGCTCGACCAGGCGCGGCGCTGGCCCGCTGCTGTCGATCCGCACGCGGTAGTGGTGGCGGTGACCGACCAGCGGAATCTCGATCAGGCCGTCGGTGCTGCCGGGCTCGCCGGTCACGCGCCGGATGGCGTCGGCCATCACGTCACCTTTGATCGCGTCGGGGCCAGGGCGGTCATTCCCGCCCTTGTCGGGGTTATCACTGGGCACACAAAGACGATAACCGAATGCTGTGGCAATTATCAACAATTCGACCCATAGTGGACGCCATGACAACCACCACGACCACAACGTCGCCCACCGCGCCGGGACGGGCGGCGTGCCCGGTCATCCGGCGCGGACCCGTCACCGTCGACTATCTGCGCGTGCACCCGACCGTCAGCGTCGAGCAGGCCGCGCAATTGCTCGGCATCAGCCGGGCTTACGCCTACCAGCTCACTCGCACCGGGGAACTCGACGCGATCACGTTGGGGGAGAAGCGCGTTCGGGTCAAGTCCGCAAGCCTGCTGCGGGTGCTTGGCGAGGACTGACCGACCCCGAAAACGCAGTGCGCCCCGGCCCGACAACGACACCGGACCGGGGCGACTTACCACCGAAGCGAGGACATACCGCCATGCCCAACGACAGTGACCAGCTTACCGACAACGACGGCCAGGAGCCGGAGCACGCCGAGCGCATGGCGGGGGAGCACCTGGCGGTGCTGCTCGGCGTCGAGCCCGCCACTGCGCTGAGCGCCGTAGTGCCCGACGGTCGCGCCAAGCTGATCGCAGACTGGCTGCGCGACACGATCTATCACGGACGAGACCTGATCGACCCGCACACCGGCCAGCCGGACCGCGACCCGTGGCTGTGCGACATCCCGGTCGTGCCGACCGACATGGTGGCCGAGGCGCTGGTCGACAGGGGCGTGGCTCTGCCGACCCGCAAGGAGGTCCGCGCGTTCGCCGAGGCGAGCGGCGACACCGACCCCGACGATGAGTTTCTGCGGGCCGCGTACATTCCCGACCCCGATCTGGACGCCGCCGCGACGTCTGCGGCTGAGAAGCGCATCTGTGGGGTGCCGGAGTCGATCTTCAAGACCCTGAACGCCGACGAGCAGGACAAGGTGTTGGCCCGCAAGGTGATCGCGCCGCCCCAAGCGCCCACGGCGGTCGCGCACTGGCTGGTCCGCGAGAAGTTCAGCAGCCGCAGGCTGATGCCGCCGCCTCCCGGCAGCCCGAACCGCCGCCGCCGCGCGTGGATGCCGATGCTGGTCCGCATCGACCAGGTTTGGTACAGCTACGAGCGCCCCGGCAAGGGCGATCCGCCGCGCTGGGTGGCCCACACCGACCCCGAGTGGATGCGCGGGCGGCTGCGCGAGGTGCTGGAGAAGCTGTGGTACGTCAAGGTCCGCCAGCTCAAGGACGGCAACGAGTATTCGCTCAAGTGGTGGAACCCCGACGATCGCGGCCTGATCCAGGTGGAGAACGCCCTGGCCGACAAGCTTAGCGGCGGGACGGGCACCGCGCCGCGCGAACTGGCCGACATCTACGGTCACCGCCACGGCGTCTACTCCGGCGGCACGCGGGTGCTAGTGCGCAACGGTCTGCTCGATCTGGAGACCGGCCACGTCAGCTCCAACACCTCGCTGTGGTTCTCCCTGACGCGCATCGAGGCCGACTACGACCACCGCGCTGACCCGTACGCCGACAGTCGTTGGCTGCGCATGCTGCGCGCCCAGTGGGGCGATGACCCAGGCTCGATGCTGCTCGCTCAGATGTGGTTCGGCTACGTGATCAGCGGGCGCACCGACTTGCAGAAATTCCTATGGATGTTTGGTGAGCCCGGCAGCGGCAAATCCCAGATCACCCGAGTGCTCGACGCGCTGATCGGCAACACGGTCGAGATCGGCCTGGAGGGCCTCAACGACAAGTGGGGCCTGGAGGACGCCTACGAGACCGGAGCGGCGCTGGCGTTCATCAACGATGCGCGGTTCAACCCGCGCGACTCCAGCCTGGCGATGAACCGGCTACTGGCGATCACCGGCGGTGACCCCGGCATCCGCATCCCGCGCAAGAACCGCCGCGAGATCACCGGGCGGCTGCCGCTGCGCTTCCACGGCGTCAGCAACACCCTGCCCAACCTCAGCGACCACACAGGCGCGCTCAAGGACCGGATGCTGATGCTGGAGACGAGCGTGGCCATCAGGGACACCGCTGACGACATCAAGGACTTGGGCAAGCTGATCGCGGGCGACCCCGACGAGCTGGCGCTGGTGCTGCGGTGGGCGGTGGAGGGGTTGCGGCTGCTCAACGCCGCCGGGGGCCAGTTCGCCCGGCCCGCCCGCGCCGAGGAGATGGCCGACGAGCTGGCGCTGGCCACGTCGAACGTGCTCCAGTTCATCACCGAGTGCGCCGAGCTGGGCAGGGCCGACAAACACCAGCATCGCGGGTGCGGATGCGCCGTCGTGGACGAGGACGCGCTGTTTTACGTGTGGGGCAAGTGGACCGGGAGCAGCAAGACCGGCCAGCACATGTCCAAGGTCGCCTTCCGGCGCGCGCTGAAAACGCTGGGCATCACGACGCCCGACGGTGGCGTGGTCACCCCCGGCCAGAAGCCCAGCACGCCCGGCGGCAAGGCCCGGCGCGTCGTGTACGGCATCGTCGGGGCGGAGACGTCCTACATGGCGGCTGACCGCTTCGGCGGCATCGAGACCGTGCGGCGCGCCTCGACCGACAGCAGCGACGTCGCCGACGGCGACCCCTGGCAAAGGCCCCGCAAGACCGGCTGACGCGGGTCGTGGGCGGTGCGCCCGGCAGTTGGTTATGTGGCGGCGACAGTTGGTTATGTCGCCGCCACAGTCGGTTATGTGGGCGGTGGCGACGTCGGGGCGGGGGCGTCGCGCCGTCGGCGGCACCCGCGCGCGGTCACTGGCGGTCACATAACCAACTTCGGTCGCCACATAACCAGCACATAACCAGGTAACCCGCACCGTCGAGCGCGTTAGCGGTGCGGCGGATCGGGGCAGCTAGAACACCATCCGCGGATTAGCTGAATTTCACATAACCAACATAACCAACATAACCACCTCTTCTATCGCGTGAGGAGAGAAATGGGGGTGTATCTACACAGTGGGGGAGAACAGGTAGTTATGTCGGTTATGTCGGTTATGTGGGCTGTCGGGGGTCGATGACACCGCCCCACCGCTGCGCGCAGCCAGGCGACGGAGCCCGCCCCAACGTCGCGCCGGGCGGTGTCGTCCACGGCCGAATCGACCAACAACCGACTACAAACGAGTTTCCCGACTTTGTAGGGATTGTCAACGCGCGCAACAACATTCGGCAAGAACTGTCAACAAAGTGGGTACAGTGGCCTGCATGAACACCACTGCCCGGCGGCAGCCTCCGCGCCACCGCGACAGCCGCGCCCGTGCGGCCAAGGCGTACGAGATGCACCTGGACGGGCACACCTGGGCCGAGATCGCCGACGAGCTTGGTTTCCGTGGTCGCTCGGGTGCCCAGAAGGCCGTCAATCGGCACCTGGCCGAGACCACGCCCGACCCGTCGAACATCGCTCGCCGCAAGTGGATCGACGGGAAGGTGCGGCTGCGGGCTCGGGTCTCGCGCCAGCTCGCCCTCGCCGAGAAGGCCGAGGACGCGGATGCGGTGGCGGCACTGTCCAAGGCCGTTGATCGCATAGACGACCAGTTGGCCAAGGCTTCGGGGTATTACGCGCCGACCAACGTCAACGTCGCCGTGGATGCCGCGCCCTCGGCGGCGACCGTTGAGTGGCTGCGCCAGGTGTCGGCGGCTGCGGCTGCGGTGAGCAGCGGTGGCCAGCCTGCCGCGCTGGCGTCGGCTGCCGAGGTCATCGACGCCGAAGTGGTCCGGTGACCGCCCCGGCGCGTCCCGCCCCCGACGTCGCTGCTGCCGAGGCGGTGGCTGTGTTGATGATCGAGGTGTCGGAGGGCAGGCTTACCGCCGACATGATGGCCGACCGAGCCGCCGCCCGCATCCGCGAGGTGTTCGGTCGATGCGACGGGCCGACTGATCCGTTGTGGAGCGTCCACGCCGACCTGGCCCGCCAGGTGCTTGGCCACGGTGGCCTGAGCGCCGCCGAGCTGACCGAGTGGCTCGCTGTCCAGCGGCGTCGGGAGACCGGCGCGGAACCGGCCTCGCCGACCGAGGACGACGCCAGCGCCGACACTGACGCGGAGGTTGACCCCTTCGCCGATGTTCCCGACGAGGTGATGGCCGAGGCCGAGGAGGCCGCGCTGGCAGTGATCGAGCGATACCGCCGCGAACAGCGAGAGGACCAGACCGATGACCGATAACCCGCAGCGACGCCAGTTGCTCGACCGCCTCCGCAGCCGGGCCACAGCAGCCAAGAGCACCGAGCCGATCGCCCCCTCCGAGCTGGTCGCCGCGCCCGAGGCTGCGCCGCCCGAGCCTGCACCGCCGCGCCGCGAGCACCTCTACGGCTCGACGTACGCCGTCAAGATGTCCTTCGAGGAGCTGATGAAAACTCGGGGATACCTCGGCGAGCGAGTGCTACAGCAGCGCCGCAGCCTGGCCGCGCCGACCGCCTCCCAGCGGCAGCGTGCCGCCGCCGAGCGCCGCGCCGGATACCGGCCCGGTGAGGTGCTGTGGCCGGACGAATGACCATCCGCCGCAACGGCTTTTACCCCCGCGCGCTGGTGCCATGTCGGCAACTCGGGGTCAGGCCGGACCGTTGCCGGCGTTTGCCTGAGCATCTATCTGCGCAGCTCAAGGACTTGCAAAACGTTAGCCATATATCCGGTGACCGCTGGTGACCCGAGCAAGCGGGTCGCCGATGACGATGCGAAACGCCAGGTCAGGAGCTTTCATGTTCGCCGACACCGAGACCGCCGCGCGCGCCCTGGCCGAGGCCGAGCACATCGCCCAGCAACGCGCCCGCCGAATGCCGACGACCCCGACCGCGCTCGGGCGGCGGCTGATGGGCACCCGCTACCGCATGACCCCGACGGTCTCGATGATCGGTGAGGCGTTCGCCGAGACAATCAAGCAGCCTGATGGGCGGTTGATCGTCTCGGTGCCGCCGCGTGAGGCCAAGTCGACCACGGTCGCCGTTCTCGGCACGGTGTTCGCGCTGGCGTCCGATCCCGATACCGAGGTGATTCTGGCGAGCTACGCCGACAGCCTGGCGCAGGAGCACAGCGCCAGCGCCCGCGCCCTGATCGCCGAGCACGGCGACGCCCTCGGCATCCACCTGGCCGACGACCGGCAGGCTGTGGGGCGGTGGCGGATCGCCGGGCGTCGCGGCGGGCTGCTGGCGACCGGCCTCATGGCCGGAGTCACCGGCCAGGGCGCTGACCTGCTCGTCCTCGATGACATCGTGAAGAACGCCCAGGAGGCCGACTCCGAGACGCATCGCCGCCGCGTGCTGCATGAGTTCCGCTCGACCCTGATGACCCGTATTCACCCCGGCGCGAGCGTGATCATCATCGGTGTGCGCTGGCACCCCCAGGACTTGATCGGCACGCTGCTCGCCGAGGAGCCGGAGCGGTGGACGCACATCAGCGTTCCGGCGATCGCCGAGGCCGGGATACCCGATTCCCTTGACCGGCCCGTCGGCCAGGCGATGACCAGCGCGGTGGGCCGGACCCCTGAGCACTTCGCCGACCTGCGCCGCTCGGTCGGCGAGCGGACCTGGTACGCAGAGTTTCAGGGCGTCCCGGCCTCGCCCGAGGGCAACGTCATCCGGCGCGAGTGGCTGGACCAGTGGCGTCTCCCGGCGATGCCGGTCGCGCCGCTGCGCACTGTCGTGGCGGTCGATCCGAGCGACAGCGGCCACGGCGACGCGGCGGGCATCGTCGCGGCCAGCCTGACCCGCGACGGCGTGGTGGCCATCCACCGCGACATCAGCGAGCCGATGACGCCGGAACGCTGGGCGCGGGCGGCGGTCGAGCTGGCCATCGACACCGGGGCCAGCGAGATCGCCATCGAGACGTTCACCGCGCGCGAGGGTTATACGTCGGTGGTCAACAGCACGCTGCGCCGCTACCGGCTGCCGCACCCGATTCGTGTCACGTCCTGGCCACCGAAGCGCGACACCACTGGGCGGGGGCGCGGTGACGCGCTGGTCCGCAGCACGAAGCTGGTCGCCGGGCTGGAGAACGGCACAGTGCGGCTGGTCGGGCACCTCGACAGCTTCGAGGGCCAGGCGGTGCACTGGCAGGGCACACAACACCAGCCGGACTGCATCGCAGCGGCGGTCATCGCCCACGATGTGCTGGTGCACTCCGTCGGTCTGCTGCACGTCGTCTCGATGGGCGACATCAAGCGCCGTGCCCGCGAGGGCACGTTGCCGCCGCCGCCCGCGTGGATGCGTCGCACGATCGGTGGTCGATAGTGACCGAGACGCCGTGCAGCCCCGACCCCACCGACGTGGCGGTGTGTCACCACGACCCCCGCTGTCTGTATGGGGACAAGGCGGGCAACCTCGCGCGCGGCGGGCGTGAGGAGCTGCGCGCGTTCCTGATGGCCGAGCCCGAGAAGGCCGACAGCCACGGGCGCGGCTGTGGCTGTCACCGTTGCTTGGGCATCGAGCGCCCGATGTCCGAGGCCGACGTCGAGGCTGTGCTGGCGCATTTGTCGCCCCGCATGGCGACGCTCTACGCCCTCGGCAAGGTCGACGTTCGCGGGTGCGAGGAGTGCGGGCGCTGCGGGCATCTGAGCCCGTTGTTCGCCGACTCGGCGGGCTCGGTGCCAGGAGTGCTCGCACAGCGGCGCTGCCCGTACCACGGCTATCCGCTGCGGGCGGTGTGAACGCTGGACTGACGGCATGAGTTGCCCACCAAAGTCGGGAAACTGATTGCCTCGCAACGAGTTTCGGACACGCCGAGCTGCTTCCGGTGTTAGGTAGCTTGCACCCTTAAGTGTCAGACTGGGGTCGTGACGACAGCGACCCAGGACTACATTGCCGCCCATCCGCGCACGCGCTCGATGGCTGGCTGGCGTGCCCGCCTCGGCGCGCTGGCGTCGCGGGGCGAGACCGACGGCCCCCGCGTCGAGGAGTGCAAGGCGGCGCTGGCGTTCTGGCGCACGCGCAGCTTCCTGATCCGCGACATGGGCCTGAGCCCCGAGCGTGCCGACGACTTGCTCGACCAGATCGACTCCGAAGCGCAGACCGAGCCCGAAGCGGTGTCAGCATGATCAACGCCCAGAACCGGACCTACTCCGCGAGCGCTGCCGCCGCGCACCGACCGCCGCGCCGGTACACCCAAGCCGAGAACCGCCAGCGCCGCCGGATCGGCAAGCTGACTACCAACGGCGGCGACTTCAGCCTGGCCCGCGAGATCGCCGAGGTGTGCGAGCCGCTGGCCTGCCGGATCACCGCCGCCGACCGGCCCGCACGCTTCAACCACTGCTCGGGCCTGGCCTCGGTGCCCTGGCTGGCCGAAGCCGTCCACGAAGCGGTCGGCGTCGTCGTCGGCTGGCTCGCCGAGGTCGATGCTCGCCGTCGCACTGCGCACCTGGCCGACGACGAGGGCAAGCGCCGCTACGCGATCACGACTCTGGTGGACCTCGCCCCGCGCCCGCCGTTGCCCGAGATCGACAACGCGGCGCTGGCCGACGGCTCCTGGGTGGGCCAGCTCGTCGCCCTGGCCGACGGGCTCGACGCCCCGCTGGCCGACATGCTCGCCCGGTCCTGGCCGCCCGGTGCCAACGAACTTCGCGGCCAGACCAGCCGTTCCGAACGGCTCGACCGGCTGCTGTGGGAAACCATCGACCGCGCCGCCCTGGCGCTGGAGCGGCGACTGGACCGCGACGAAGCGCGCCCGACACCCGCGCCCGCCGCGCCCGCTGATCCGCGCGCCGAACTCGAATCGCTGGGAGTCTCCCTATGACCGCGCCCGTGCTCGCCCCCGTCCGCTTCGAGCCGCCGGTGCAGAATCCTGCGCCCGGCGGTCTCTACCCGAATGTGGTGTGGACCGACGTCGCCGCCGAGGAGGCCAGCCGCCACTTGACTGGCGTGGAGGTGCGCCCGGTCGGCAACTTCGGCGGCGCGGCATCCTCGGGCGTCTGGGATGCGCCGTGGTGCACACCGCCGCAGCTCGACGGTCCTCGCAAGGACGGCGCGCGCGCCGACGGGCTCGACCCCTTCGACCCGATCGTGGTGTGGGCGTTCGACTCCTGCGACCTGACCGCGCCCAGCCGGGCCGAGGTCGAGCAGCGGGCGGCGCAAACGCTGCGGATGCGCGAGTCGGTGATGGTGGCCCGCCAGTTCGCCGACCGCCTGCTCACCGATGCCGCACCCCAGGTGGTCGATGACGTGGTGACCGCGCTCGCCCACCTCGAAGGCAAGTTCGCCGAGGCCAACGCGGTGGGCTTCGTTCACCTCTCGCCGGAGTGGCTGCCGGTCCTGGTCGGCGAGCACCTGGTCACCAAGTCCGGCGCGAAGTGGCTCACCCCCGCCGGGCACACCCTGATCCTCGACGGCGGCTATCGGGCGGGGCTCGGAGCCACGATGGTCGCCACCAGCGCGCCGCTGTTCGGCTGGCGCGACGCGGCCCAGGTCAGGACCGCGATGGACGAGCGCGCGAACATCTTCGCCGCTGTGGCGGAGCGCAGCGTCCTGGTCGGCTACGAGGCCGCGATCGGCGCGGCCACGGTGACGCCATGACTACCGCGACCGCCACCCTCGACAACGCCGAGCCCGATGCTTACGACGGGCCGCTCTGCCGGGTGTGCGGCGGTCCGACCTGGCTGTGGCGGGGGAGCGTGCACGGCTATACGTGCACGCCGTGCCTGGACCGCTACCTCGACGCGGCGGCGGCGCGGGCTGACGCCAAGCAGCGCAAGGCGCGGGAGCGATTGCGCCACAAGGTGTTTCACGACAATGACTCAACTCCGCTCACTGCGGATCGGCGTCGGGGCGGTGGTGGCCCGCGTTGTGTACCGCGCCGCCGTCCCGGCGTCGATCCAACACCGGGCGATGTCTCGCACCGACCACTAGAAGGAGCACACCGATGACCCGAAGCAAGCCGCTCACCCTGGCCGACCTCCCCGCCAAGAAGCGCGAGCACCTCGAATTGTGCGTCCACGAAGCCGCGCACGCCGTCGCCGGAGTGGTCTACGGCGCGCGGCTGCGCTCTGCCGTCGTCGCCAGTGGCCGGATCATCGGCAATCAGGGCATGACCCGCTTCGAGCCCGATGACTTCCCCGAATACCGCAAGGCCGAGGTCGCCTACTCCGGCTCTTACGGCCAGGCCAAGTTTCGCGCTGGCGGTCGCCGCCCGAGCCAGCGCGAGCTGTACGCGGTGCTCGGCACCTGTGGCTACAAGGACGAGCGTTCACTGGTCGCCGCCGCCGCCGCGAGCGCGACCGGCGATCACAGCGCCCGCGACGTCGTGCCGCTGCTGGAGCGCTGCTGGCCAGCGGTGATCACTCTGGCTCAGCAGTTGCGCCGCAGCGGCGAGGTCCGCCACGACGACGTGCTCGCCGCGCTCGGCGTCACCGACGGCGGCGGGCTTACCAGCGTGCAGCTCGCCAGTCTCCGGTCGGGCTCCCGGTCGGTGCCGCCGATCGCCCCGAAGCAACCCGCCCCCGCCTGACCTTCTGCACTACCCGCGCTGCCAACAACCACGGGTCTGACCTCACCCAACGACAGCACGACCCGAGGGAGCCCGAAATGACGACAACAACGACGACGACGACAGCCGAACGCTGGGCGGTGGACTACTGCCCGAAGTGCAACCCGCTCGGCCACCACGCCGAGAGCCCCATCCGCGCCGCTACGCTGACCGAGCCCTACGCGGTGACCGCCGGACGTGGGCGCTGGGCGCTGTGCAAATACCAGTGCGCGGAATGCGGTCACACCTGGCAGCGGGCCGACCTGTGGACCGCCAAGAGCGCGGGCCTGCCCGCTGCCTGAACGGCCCCGAACACCCGTTCGTCGTGTTGCCGCCAAGTTGCCAAGACACGGCGAAACACTGTGGACACGGCGGCATCAGTCGGACACGTCCACGGCGCTGACCTGGACGTCCTGGACACCGTAGAACGCATGTTCACTTTCTCCGGTCCCTTTACACACCAGCGGTCGGCGGTTCGATACCGTCCGCGCCCACTTAGACCACTAGGCGGCAGTCAGCCGAAAGATCGGAATGGTCCGGCCTACCTGTGCCGTCTTCGCCTTGTAGTCGGCGAAGCCTTCGTAGTACTGCTCGGCGAGCCTGTAGAGGTGTTCGTAGTCGGCGGGATCGGTGACCTCCTCAGCGCGGAACGCCTCCCCGCCGAATTCGCATTCGGGATGCGCTTTGAGGTTGTAGTACCACTGCGGATGCTTGTCGCGCCCGTAGTTCGACGCGACCACGATCACGTCGTCGCCGTCGTGAAAGTAGGCCAGTTGCGTCTGCCGCGGCTGGCCGGTCTTGGCGCCTCTGGTCTTGAGGGTTGCCGACGGCACGTTGAACATGCCCCAGCTCACCCGACCCTTGGTGACGCGGCTGAGCCACGGGTCAGTTTTCGACGCAATGTTTCGTGCGAGGAACTGACCGGCCGACGAACGCGCAAAGTTGTTCAGCGCGCGTCTGAGCGCGGTGTCGGGCGGGGTGGGGTCGACGTGACGCAATGGCATGGACTGACGTTACCCGGCTCGCTTGTCATCGAGCCTGCGCGTAGAGCGCGGTTCATCGCTGCAACGCGATCTGTGCGCAGTGTCGACGAGGTCACCGACTACCGAGCTGCCGGCGGAGCGAAGAACTCCAGGGCTATGCCGTCGGGGTCACGGAAGCTCAACCCGGATCCGTAGCCGGCGTCGACGATCCCGCCGTGGCTGATTCCGAGCTGGTTGAGCCGTTCCATCCACTTCTCGAGTTCACGGCGATCGGCCACACCGAAGCCGACATGGTCCAAGCCGACCCGGAACTCGGTGAACCGCTCGTCGGGCACGCCGCGCTCATGTTGGTGGATGCCCAGCAGCGTGCCGCCGTCGAGCAGCCACACCAGGTGCCGGAATCCGGCGTCGGTGTGCTCGTCGAGCACCGGCTCTGCATCGAGCAGCCGTCGATACCAGGGACCACTGACTTTCATGTCCTTGACGGTGAGCGCGACGTGCGCGAGACCCGGAAAACTAGACAACACGCCGACCCTTTCTGTGCCGAGAACGCATGTCCCGCAGATACATCTGATAGCCCAGCAGCCACAGCCGCCGCGGAATCACCTTGTCCGCCAACCGCAGTCCGGTCAGCAGCAGTTCGAACCGGCGCTGCTGCGCGGCGCTCCACGGCAACCGCATGTGAGCCCGGAATTCAGGGGGCAGAAAGCCGGTGGTGGCGAACAGGTTCAGCGGACCGCCGACTACTCGCAGCGGCCAGGGCAGAAAGGCCAAACTGGCCACGCCGTAGAGGTGCTCGCGCACTGGCGGGTCGATCCTCAGCTCGTCCAGCGAACGCTTCCAGTACTCGTCGAACGCGGCCCGGTCCGCCGGCCACATGCTTTCCGGCACTTGCAACGTGGTGCCGAGCCGTCTGGCGTCGCGGTACACCGCGTCGGCGGCGTCGTCGTCGAGCGGCCCGTACAGAAACTCGTGCTGATCGACGAAGTAGCGGTACAGGCACGCCGCTACCCACAGTTGCAGCTTGGGGTCAAAAGCGTTGTAGCGCACCGGGCTTTGCTTCGTAGAGCGCACCTGCGCGTGGGCGGTGTCGACGGCGCGCCGGATCACCTCGCGGTCCTCATCGGTGCCGACGGTCGCCGCCGCCAGATAAGTCCCCGTGGTGCGGGCTCGTTTGAACGGATGCTTGTACACGTTGCCAGAGTCGACCGGACTCTCCAGCAGCCCGTAGCCCACGGCCGGCGCCGACAGCTGCATGACCACGTTCGCCGCCGGCAGCAGCAATGCGGCGGGGTTCAACAAATCGGCGACTCGCTGCGGGCGGCGCTTCACAAAAAGTAGTACACCACGATGTGAGACGCTGCCGGAATGTTTGGGCACAAGGCCGTCGGCATCTCCGCCGGCTGGCTCGCGGACCTGGTGTTCGCCGACCCACAGCGTCTCCATCCGGTCGCAGGGTTCGGTGCAACCGCGGCGGCTTTGGAGGGTGTCACCTACCGCGATGCGCGCTGGGCCGGGGTGGCGCACGTCAGCTTGCTGCTCGGCGCGGTAGCGGTAGTCGGCCTGACCGTCGACACCCTGGCGGGCCGGGTCAGGTGTGCGACGACCGCCGCTGCGACCTGGGCGGCGCTCGGCGGAACGTCGCTGCTGCGGACGGCATCGCAGATGGCCGGGACGCTGGAGCGGGGTGACCTCCGGGGCGCACGCCACCTCCTGCCGTCGCTGTGCGGTCGTGACCCCGAAGCTCTGGACCGCGACGGGCTGGCCCGCGCGGCGTTGGAATCGTTGGCGGAGAACACATCTGACGCGCATGTCGCGCCGCTATTCTGGGCAACCCTCGGCGGGCTGCCCGGTGCGCTGCTCTACCGGTCGGTCAACACACTCGACGCGATGATCGGCTACCGTTCGCCCCGCTATGCTCAATTCGGTTGGGCCGCAGCCCGATTAGATGACCTCGCCAACATGATCCCCGCCAGGGTGACCGCGGCGCTCGTCGTCGTATGCGCTCCGTTGGCCGGTGGATCGCCGACGCGCGCCGTGCGGGCTTGGCGACGCGACGCCGGCCGGCACCCGAGCCCCAACGCAGGTGTGGTGGAAGCGGCGTTCGCCGGCGCGCTCGGAATACGGCTGGGTGGCCCTACCCGCTATCCGCACGGACTCGACATCCGGCCCGTCCTCGGTGACGGGGCACCGCCCGGCGTACCGGACCTGCGCCGCGCGATCCGATTGTCGCGGATGGTGCAGACGGCTGCGGCGCTTTTGGCGGTGGCCGGCGCGAGCCGTATCGACCGGCTCTGTCAGCGCCTGCGGCCGTAGCGGTCGGCGAGTTTCTCCTCAGCCGTCACCGGCGCCGTCCGCTGTTCCGAGCTTTCCCGTCGACGCTGCCGGACCTCCGCATAAATGAAGTAGCCCAATCCGATCGGCGCCAGAATCCCGAACGCGATCCACTGGATCCCGTACGACAAGAACGGTCCGGCATCCAAATGCGGCAGCGGCAGCACGCCGAGTCCGCCCGGCTGGTTCTCCACGAGTTGCAGGTACGGAGCCGCCAACGCGACCCCGGTCAGCTCGCTCACCTGCTGTGTGTTGATCGAATACACCTGAGCCAGACCGCTTTCGACGATCGGCGCCTTGTCGGCTCGCTGCTCCGAATCACGCAGCCGAGCCGTGATGGTCACCGGTGTCGGGGGCGCAGCAGGAATGGGCGGCACCCGCGAGCCTTCCAGCGGCCGCAGATAGCCGCGATTCACCAGGACGACAGGTCCGCCGTCGACGGCGAAGGGTGTCAGCACCTCGAACGCCGGCTGCCCGTCGACCACTCGTAGGCGCGCGAGCACCGTCTTGTCGGCCACGTAGTGGCCGGTTGCCGTCACGCGTCGCCACTGCGCCGAATCTGCCTGCGGCAGAACCGAATTGAGCGGTACCGGGTCCGCCTTCAGCGAGGCCGCGATCTGGTTGTTCTCACGCGACGTCTTGGTGTTCTTGCCCAGCTGCCACGGCGCCAAGACGGTGAAGCACAAGTAGGCGAACGCCGCGACCACCACGGCCAGCACAAGCCAACCCGGCCGGAAAACGAACGCCCAGCGTCGCATCAGCGCCTCACGCCCCGCGTGGCCAACTGTTGGTCGACCCACTCATGCAGGCCGGGCAGCGACGCCTCGATCACTTCGAACGTCTCCTCGAAGTCGGCGTGCGCGCCGTAGTACGGATCCTCGACGTCCAGCGCGTGCGCGCCCGACCGCGGGTCGAACGAGCGCAGCAGCCTGATTCGTTCGCTCGGCACCCCCAAATGAGCGAGCATCCGGGCGTGATTGCGGCCCAGCGCCACCACCAGATCGGCGGCCAGGTGGTCGTCGTCGAGTTGGGCTGCGCAGTGCGCGGTGGGATAACCGTGGGCACGCAGCACCCGGCTCGCGCGTTCGTCGGCCTCGCAGCCCACGTGCCAGTCGCCAGTGCCGGCGCTGCTCACGCGCACGTGCTCGTCCAGGCCCCGCTCGCGAAGCTGATGAGCGAACATCTTCTCGGCCATCGGCGACCGGCAGATGTTGCCGGTGCACACGAACGTCACGTGCAAGCGCTCAGACACCGAGCACCTCGCGCAGTGCAATCACCAATTGCGGCCGTGCGGTCACCCGTCCATTCTCTCTGATCGCCGCGCACTACTGTTTCTGCTGTGCGGTACCACGGCGACCAGGCGGCGACGCCCGGAATGCTGGACTTCGCGGTCAACGTCCGCGGCGCCGCGCCACCGGCGTGGTTGCTCGACCGGTTGGCCGCCCGCCTGGCGGATCTGGGCCGGTATCCGAGCCAGGACGACGAACACTCGGCACGGGCTGCGGTAGCCGCCAGGCACGGCCGCGACGCCGCCGAGGTGATGCTGCTGGCCGGCGCCACCGAGGCATTTTCGCTGATGGCCAACTTGCGATCGCGTCTTGCCGCGGTGATCGCGCCGTCGTTCACGGAACCCGCGGCCGCGCTGACGGCCGCCGGCGTTCCCGTCGTCCACGTCGTGCTGGCCCCGCCGTTCGGCCTTCGCGGCGCCGTGGTGCCCGACGAGGCCGACCTCGTGGTCGTCGGCAACCCCACCAATCCGACGGCGGTCCTGCACGGCCGCGAGCTGATCGAGGCCCTGCGCCGGCCGGGCAGGATCGTCGTGGTCGACGAGGCGTTCGCCGATGCCGTTCCCGGCGAGCCGCAGTCGCTGGCGCGTGAGCCGCTGCCCGACGTGGTGGTGCTGCGCAGCCTGACCAAGACGTGGGCGCTTCCGGGCCTGCGGGTGGGCTACGCGCTGGGCGCCCCCGAAGTGCTGGAGCGGCTGGCCGTCACCCGCCCGCACTGGCCGTTGGGCACGTTACAACTCGAGGCGCTGACGGCCTGCAACTCCGCAGCCGCTGTGATGGAGGCCGCGAAGGCGGCGGCCGGGTTGGTGGCGATGCGCGCGGAAATGGTCGACGCGCTGACCGCATCCGGGTTGCGGGTGATCGACGGCGACGCACCGTTCGTGCTGTTCGAGGTCCCTGATGCACACTTGGCCCGAAAGCGGCTGCGCGAGAAGGGGATTGCCGTGCGTCGCTGCGACACCTTCGAAGGTCTCGACGGGCAGTACCTGCGTGCCGCGGTGCGACCGGAATGGCCAACGCTGGTCGCCGCGCTTGCGGAGATCCTGACGTGAGTGTGCTTCTGCGTGACGTCATCGACGTGCTGGAGCAGGCGTATCCGCCGCGGCTCGCGGAGGAGTGGGATTCGGTGGGTCTTGTGTGCGGCGACCCCGACGATGTGGTGACCGACGTCGTCGTCGCCGTCGACGCCACCCCCGCGGTGGCTGCCGAGGTACCCGACGGCGGCCTGCTGCTGGCGCATCACCCGCTGCTGTTGCGGGCGGTCGACACCGTCGCGGCCAGCACCCCCAAGGGGGCGCTAGTGCACTCCCTGATCCGCACCGGCCGCGCACTGTTCACCGCCCACACCAACGCCGACTCGTCGTCGCCGGGGGTGTCCGACGCGCTGGCGCAGGCCATCGGTGTGCAGGTGGACGGCGTGCTGTCTCCGATGTCGGACGGTCCGGCGCTGGACAAGTGGGTGGTGTTCGTGCCGCCGGAGAACGCCGACGCGGTCCGCACGGCGATGTTCGCCGCCGGCGCCGGGCAGATCGGTGACTACTCGCACTGCAGCTGGAGCGTGACCGGTACCGGCCAATTCCTGCCGCATGAGGGGGCTAGGCCCGCCATCGGCAGCATCGGATCGGTCGAAAAGGTCACCGAGGATCGGGTGGAGGTGATCGCGCCCGCATCGGCCCGCCCTGCGGTGCTGTCGGCGATGCGTTCCGCACACCCGTACGAGGAACCGGCGTTCGACGTGTTCGCGCTCGCGCCGCTGCCCGGCGACGTCGGCCTCGGCCGGACCGGTCGGCTTCCCACCCCAGAGCCGTTGCGCGCGTTCGTATCCCGGGTTCGGCGGGGCCTGCCTGCGACGTCGTGGGGGGTGCGCGCAGCGGGAGATCCGGACCGGACGGTATCGCGGGTGGCGGTCTGCGGGGGAGCGGGTGACTCGCTGCTCGACGCGGTGGCTCGCGCCGGAGTCGACGTCTACGTCACCGCCGATCTGCGCCACCACCCCGCAGACGAACATCGTCGGGTATCCGACGTCGCACTCATCGACGTCGCGCACTGGGCCAGCGAGTTCCCGTGGTGCGCTCAGGCGGCCGACGTATTGCGCAGTTCTTTCCGCGAGTCGCTGACCGTGGGGGTTTCGGACATTCGCACCGACCCTTGGAACGTCGAGGAGGTGAGTTCATGAAAGCTGCTGTGGATCAACAACGTTCGCTGGCCGAGATCGTCGAGATCGACGCCGAGTTGGCACGCGCCGCGCACCGTCGCTCGCGGCTCCCCGAGATCGAGCGTTATGAGGAACTGCAGTCGCAGCAGCGCAGCGCCAACGATCGCCTCGCCGCACTGGAGCTTGCGCTCGATGACCTGCAAACACAGATCAGTCGTTTCGAGGGTGAGATCGAAGCGGTACGGCAACGGGAAGAACGGGACCGCAAGCTGCTGGCATCACCGGGAACGGATGCCAAGCAGCTCAACGACTTACAGCATGAGTTGGAGACGTTGCAGCGCCGTCAGGCCAGCCTCGAGGATTCGCTGCTGGAGGTGATGGAGCGCCGAGAGGAGCTACAGCTCGACCAGAAACGCGAGCTCGCCGAAATCGACCGACGGCAGGCCGAGCTCGGCGTCGTCCAGCAGTCTCGCGACCAGGCGCTGGCCGAGATCGACCGAATCGCCGAAGAGCGAGCACAGCGCAGGGCGCAGCTTGTCGCGAGCCTGGATCCCGAACTCGCGGCGCTGTACGAGCGGCAACGGTCCACGGCCGGGGTGGGTGCCGGATTGCTGCAGGGACGACGGTGCGGAGCGTGCCGCATCGAATTGGACCGCGGCGAACTTGCCCGCATCTCTGCGGCCGCCGAAGACGAGGTCCTGCGCTGCCCCGAATGCCGGGCGATCCTGTTGAGGGTCGCATGAAGGTGATCGTCGAGGCCGACGGCGGCTCACGCGGCAATCCGGGCCCTGCCGGTTTCGGCTCGGTGGTGTGGTCGGCTGATCACTCGACCGTGCTGGCGGAAATCAAGGAAGCGATCGGCACCGCCACCAACAACGTCGCTGAGTATCGCGGATTGATCGCGGGACTCACCGAGGCGGTGCGGCTGGGTGCCCGCGACGTCGAGGTGGCACTGGACTCCAAGCTCGTGGTCGAGCAGATGTCGGGGCGCTGGAAGGTCAAGCACCCGGATCTAGCCGAGCTGCATCGCGAGGCGCGCGAGCTTGCCGCCCGGTTTGACACCATCTCGTACAGATGGATTCCGCGGGAACAGAATTCGCATGCGGACCGGCTGGCGAATGAGGCGATGGACGCGGCCGCGGAGCTCACCGATCCGCCGCCGCGACAGCCACACGAGACTGCGGTGTCGTCGTCTCCTGCCCGCTGGACCGGTGCGCAGGGAGCTCCGACGCGCATGTTGTTGCTGCGCCACGGCCAAACCGAGTTGTCGGTGCAGCGCCGCTACTCGGGCCGCGGCAATCCGCCGTTGACTGATATCGGTCGGCGCCAAGCGGAAGCGGCTGCCGAGTATCTGGCTGAGCGCGGCGGCATCGCCGCCGTGGTGACCTCTCCGTTGCAGCGCGCCTACGACACCGCGGCCACCGCGGCCAAGGCGCTCGGCGTCGACGTCGTGGTCGACGACGACCTCATCGAAACCGACTTCGGCGCCTGGGAGGGGCTGACATTCGCCGAGGCGGCCGCACGCGACCCGGAATTGCACCGAAAATGGCTGGGCGACACCAGCATCGCCCCGCCGCGCGGCGAAAGCTTCGCTAGCGTGCAGCATCGCATTCGTCGGGCCAAAGACCGGATCATCGCCGAAAACGGCGGTGCCACAGTGCTTGTGGTGTCGCACGTGACGCCGATCAAGACCATGCTGCAGCTGGCACTCGGGGCCGAATCCAGCATCCTGTACCGGCTGCACCTCGATTTGGCGTCGCTGTCCATCGCCGAGTTCTACCCCGACGGCAATGCGTCGGTCCGGTTGGTGAACCAGACCGACTATCTTCGCCATCTGCGCTAGCGCGGCGTCAGATGCACAGGCATGTGCCGCACGCCGGTGTGCTTGTTGCTGCGGACATACTCCACCGGTCCGGCAGGTGACACCTCGGCGACGCGGTCCAGCAACGCGTCGAACACGACGCGAATCTCCATCCGCGCCAGAGCCGCGCCCAGGCAGAAGTGGGTACCCCGTCCGAATGCCAAGTGGGCGTTCGGGTTTCGGGTGATGTCGAAGGTGTAGGGGTCGGCGAACACCGATTCGTCGCGGTTGGCTGACGCCCACCACAGCGTGACCTTGTCGCCGGCTTTGATCCGCTGACCGCCGATCTCGACGTCACGGGTGGCGGTGCGGCGGTTGTACGGCGTCGAGGACGCCCACCGCAGAATCTCCTCTACGGCTCGAGGCAGCAACGAGCGGTCGTTGCGCAGCCTTTCCATCGCCTCCGGGTGCTCGCTGAGCGCCATCATGCCGATCGCAATCGAGTTGCGGGTGGTCTCGCTGCCCGCCGCGATGATCAGCGAGAAGAACATGTGCTGTTCCATCTCGGACAGTGGCTCGTCGTCGATCAGCCCGTGCGACACCACCGACAACAGATCGTCGGCAGGGTCGCGGCGCTTGCGCTCGAGCAGCATCGTGCCGTACGCGAACATCTCCGCGGACGCCTGCTGGGTTCGGGCGGTAGCCTCGCCGACTTCGCGGTCGTCGTAGTCCAGGGTGACGTTGGCCCAATTCAGCAGCTGGTGGCGGTCCTCTTGAGGCACACCGACCAGCTGCGCCACCGCCTGCAGCGGCAACTCCGCCGCCACGTCGACCAGAAAGTCGCAGTCGGCCTTGGCCACCGCCGCGTCGACGATCTGACTCGCGCGCCGGCGTAGGTCTTCCTCGATGGCCGCCAAGGTCTTGGGCGCGACGCTGGGCGTCAGCAGCCGGCGGAATTTGGCGTGCCGGGGGTCGTCCATCATGTTGAGCAGGACGCCGATTGCCCAGTCGCGCGCCATGTCCTCGAGCGTCGTGCCGCCCCCCTCGCGGTCGCCGCCCGTCTCCGACGAGAACGTCGCCGGGTCGGCCGCGGCGGCGACGATGTCGGTGTAGCGGCTGAGCACCCAGAACCCTTCGCCGCCCGGCGTGTGCGGCGTCGGCGGATGAAACCACACCGGCGAGACGCGCCGAAGTTCGTCGAACCAGTGGTACGGAAAACCGGCCGCGAACCGGTCGAGGTCGGTCAGGTCGATCTCGTCGTGCATGCAGATACGGTCTCACAACGGCGTGTGACCGCTGTTTTTGTTGTTACCAGTGATACGGTCCGCGCCTGTGGCAGAGCTCAACCGGCGCAGGTTCATGGCTGGGCTTGCCGTCGCGATCGTGTCGGGTGTCGGCATCGCCCGCTGTGAAGTAAGTACGGCACCGCGCGTGCTGGCAGCGGCAAAGGATCCCGCGCCGGTGCCTGCGCCGGCCCGGTTGCCCGGGCTGCTGCCGCCGCCTCCGCCGGCGTCGCGAATCACGTTGCCCGGCAACGGGGCATTGTGGAGTCTGCCCGGCAACGGCGACGCGTTGGCGCTGACCCTCGACGACGGCGTGGATAGCGACGTCGTGCGGATGTACACCCAGTTCGCGAAGGACACCGGGCTGCGATTCACGTATTTCGTCAACGGCCGCTACAGCTCGTGGACGGACAACAAGGACCTGTTGCGGCCGCTGGTGGAGTCGGGCCAGATCCAGTTGGGCAATCACACCTGGTCGCATCCGGACCTCGCGACGCTGCCGGTGAAGCGGGTGATCGACGAAATCGGCCGCAATCACACGTTTTTGAAGAAGACGTACGGCGCGAACGCCCGACCGTACTTGCGGCCGCCGTACGGCAGCCGCAATCCCCGCGTCGACCAGGCCGCCGCCGCACTCGGCTACACCGTGATGACGTTGTGGTCAGGCGACTTGGGCGACTCCAACGTCGTCACCGAGGACTACATCGTCAAGCGGGCCGACAAGTACTTCACCCCACAGACCATTGTGATCGGCCATCTCAACCACAAGCCGGTCACCCATGTCTACGGCCAGCTCGTCGACATGATTCGCGACCGTCAGCTCCGGTCCGTCACGCTGAATGACGTCTTCTTGAAGCCGTCGTCGGCGATCGTGTAGGAACGCCGCCGATTAGGTGCAGGGCACTCCGTGTGTGCCGCCGACCCAGTGGCCTGGCGATCCCGCGGTCATCGGGAAGCCGCCGATGTCGGTGGCCACTTCTATGATCGAAAGCATGTTCGAACCCGTGCGGAGTGCGCCGGTCGAGACGTTTTCAGGCGTCGACGACGCGGGCGTCGTGGCGGCGATCGGGGCTGCTGCGGTGGAGGAGAACGCCGCGTGTGCGCGCCGGTTGGTCGCGATGGGGGAGTTGTATGCGCGGCGCGCGCCCGAGGATGACGACGACCGCGCCTGCTGGCTGATCGACGGATATGAGAGCTTGACCGCAGAGGTGGCCGCGGAGTTAGGCATCAGCCGCGGCCGAGCGCGCGGGCAGTTGCGGTACGCGATCGAGTTGCGCGACAAGCTGCCGCAGCTGGCGAAGGTGTTCGTGACCGGGGCGATCGACATGCGGATGGTGATCACGATCGTCAACCGGGTGCAGTTGATCACCGACACGCAGTTGATGGCGAGGGTAGATGCCGAGCTGGCGCGACGGGCTCCGGGCTGGATGCGGTTGTCGGGGCCCAAGCTCGAGGCGCGCATCGATTGGTGGGTGGAGCGCGTGGATCCTGCGGGGCGGCGCCGCCCGCACGAGCGCCCCGAGGACCGCCATGTGGTGTTCATGCCGGCGACTGGCGGGTTGGAGTCGATGTATGCGCAGGTTCGTGCCACAGACGGAGCCCTTATCGATGCGCGCCTGGACGAGTTGGCCGCGACGGTGTGCCCGGATGATCCACGCACTGCCGATCAGCGCCGCTCCGATGCGCTGGGCGCGATGGCTGCCGGACTGGACGGGTTGCGCTGCGAGTGCGGCTCGCAGGAGTGCAGCGCGACCGCCCGGCCCACCGGTGTGAGCGTGGTGATCCAAGTGCTCGCCGAGCAGTCCACCGTCGACGGCACGTCCGATACCCCGGGCCACATACCCGGTCGGGGGGTGGTGCCGGCGGCCGTGGTGCGCGAGTGGGCATCGCAGGCCCGGCTCAAGCCGTTGGCGGTTCCGGGTCCGAATACCACCGCGGAGGCGGGGTATCGGCCCTCGGCAGGGTTGGCGGCGTTCATCCGGGCGCGCGATCTGACGTGTCGGTTCCCGGGTTGTGACGCCCCGGCAGTGATCTGCGATGTCGACCACACGATTCCATGGCCGTCGGGTCCGACGCATCCGTCGAATTTGAAACTGCTGTGCCGTGGGCATCACTTGCTGAAAACGTTCTGGGTCGGGGCGGGCGGTTGGGCCGACAAGCAAGCACCTGACGGCACGGTGACCTGGAGGGCGCCGTCCGGACGCACCTACACCACCACACCCGACGGTGCGGCGTTGTTTCCCGTATTGGGCACGCCCACAGGCGAATTCGCGGTCAAGCCAACCGTCGCCGACGACGCCGGGCCGGGTCGGGCGCTGATGATGCCGCGACGCCGACGTACTCGCACACAAGAACGCCGCGAACGTATTGACGCCGAACGGCGAATCAACGAGCAACTCATCAAGCGCCAGCGATGGCTGTTCGCCGAACTCGAAAAGCGCCGACAAGCCAAAGCCGACGACGACCCGCCACCCTTTTGAGGCTCGCGGATTACTCGCTCGACCCAGTACGTTGATAGGGCGGACGAGTTGGCCGGGCGGCCGCGGGTCGTAGCAATACGGCTCGAGGAAAGTCCGGACTTCACAGAGCAGGGTGGTTGCTAACGGCAACCCGAGGTGACTCGCGGGAAAGTGCCACAGAAAACAGACCGCCACCGCTTGCGGTGGTAAGGGTGAAACGGTGCGGTAAGAGCGCACCAGCATTCCGGGTGACCGGGATGGCTAGGTAAACCCCACCCGAAGCAAGGCCAAGAAGGCCGTGGCGAAAGCCGCGGCTGCGCGTGCGTCCGAGGGTTGCTCGCCCGAGCACGCGGGTAGGCCGCTTGAGGCACCCGGCGACGGGATGTCCAGATGGATGGTCGCCGCCGCGCCGCCGTGGTCAGCCGCGACGGTGCGGAACAGAATCCGGCTTACAGGCCAACTCGTCCCTCTACAACGCCTTCGAAACGGCCTGGGCAAGCGCCTTCAGCGCCGGCCTCAACTGCTCGCGGCTGCGACGCGCGATCTCGGTTTCGCGTTCGTAGAGCAGCCCGTAGGTGAACGTGTCCTCACCGGCGGCGTGCGCGGCCTGCGCCTGCTGAGCCAGATGCGTCCGGCTGACCACGCTGTCCTGGTGGTCGCCCAGTAGCGATTGGATGTTCTTCGCCGCCTCGGACACCTTCTTCGACCCGGTGGCCGCAGCGGTATACCGTAACCGCTTGGCGCTCTTGCGAATTCGATGCAGCGCCTCGTCTCGGTGCTCGACCGCGGCCTTCTCGGCCCGCTTGGCCTGCTTTCGCACCCGCTTGTAGCCGGACTCGATGGTCGCATCCGGCGACGACTCCTCGTCCTCCGCGGGCGGAGGCGGCTCAGCGGCCACCAGCCCTTCCAGCGCGTCGAGCAACCTGAAGTACCGCTGAGAACGCATGGCGGCGAGCGACTTTCGCCATCCCGACCGGTACCGCCGGCGAGCCCCTTCCACCAGCCGCTCCCGCACGGGCCCGCGCACCAGCTCGTCGGGCAGCTCGTCGAGCGCCTTCTCGTACCGTTCGGCGAGCACCTCGGCGTCCCGGGCAACCCCCAGTACGCTCGCCAACTGGCGCAGTTCGTCGAGGATCCACGCGTCGTCGGACAACCCGAACGACGACTCCGCCGCCTGCAACAAACTGCGGATCTTGCGGGTAGTCACCCGCATCTGGTGCACCGAGTCGTAGACGTCCGCGCGCACCGCGCGATCCCACATCAGCAGGTTCTCGACCTCCTCGGCCACCGCGCGGTGCACCGGATCGTCGACGGCAGGCACCACGGGCCGTTCCGGCGCCGAACCGTCCAACACGCGCGCCAGCTTCGACCCGTGGCCCGCCGGCTGCGCTCCGGCGTCCAGCAACCGATTGGCCAACCGGTCCAGCAGCGCACTGTCCGCCGCCCCGTTGCTCAGCGCCTCCTCGGCCAGTTCCAGCTCCCACTCGCGCCAGTGCTGTTGCGACTCATCGCCGTTGGCCTGGGCCGTCACCTCGTCGTCGGCGAATTCCGCCAGCGGTGTCCCGTCTGCCCCGTACAAATGCTCGACGGTCCGGTTCGTCGTGATCCGCGCGACCGGCTGCAGCGGACGGTCGCGCACGATCGCCAACACCACGTCGCGCAGCTCGGCCGGAACCTCGTCACTGTCGCCGAGCGGTGCTCGTACTTCGGTTCGGGAGTCGGGCCCGGCGGGCAGCTTCAGGTGCCAGCCGGCATCGGAGCCGCCGGTGCGCCGGCGCAACGTGATGCGGTGGGCGGCAAGGTCGCGCCCGGGGGTGTCGTAATAGACGGCGTCGAGTCTTTGTGGAGACTCTCGCTCCACCCGCGTCACCGCGGCAAGACCTTCGAACGACGGAGACACCGTCGTGTCGACGACGTCGAACTTGCGCTCAACCTCCAGATGTTTGGAGGCGCCTTCCGATGGTGCCATCACGCACAGCGTGCCACACCAAGGTGAACGCTAGAAGCTGTGCTCCTCGGCCGGAAACACCCCGGCTGCCACCTCGTCGGCGTATTGCCTTGCCGCACGCGACAATTCGGCACCGACCTCGGCGAAGCGCTTCACGAACCGGGCTGTCTTGCCGGATGTCATCCCGGCCATGTCCTGCCAGACCAGCACCTGCGCATCGCAGTTGGGGCCCGCGCCGATCCCGATCGTCGGAATGGTGAGCTTGCCGGTGATCTGAGTGGCCAGCTCGGCAGGCACCATCTCCATCACCACCGAGAATGCACCGGCCTCGGCAACGGCGATCGCGTCGGCGATGGTCTGTTCGGCGGCATCGCCCCGACCCTGCACTCGGAAACCACCGAGCGTGTTCACACTCTGCGGGGTGAAGCCGATGTGGGCCATCACCGGAATGCCGGCCGCGGTCAGGTAGGCGATCTGTTCGGCCACCCGCTCGCCGCCCTCGAGCTTGACCGCATGCGCGCCGGCCTCCTTCATGAAGCGGGTAGCGCTGGCCAACGCCTGCTGCGGCCCGGCTTCATAGCTGCCGAACGGCATGTCGGCGACCACCAACGCGTGCGGTGCCCCCCGGACCACACCGCGCACCAGTGGGATCAGCTCGTCGAGAGAAATCGGCACGGTGGTGTCGTAGCCGTACACCACATTGGCGGCCGAGTCGCCGACCAGCAGCACCGGAATGCCGGCTTCGTCGAAGATGCGCGCAGTGGAGTAGTCGTAGGCCGTGAGCATCGCCCACTTGTGGCCTTCGGCCTTCATTTTCTGCAGGTGATGAACGCGGGTTTTGGGACGGGACTGGGCGGCACCATAGACCGTCTGCTCAACAGACATCGTTGTCCTTAAACATCGCCGGATCGATCCTCGTGGCCCGCTATCGGGTCCCCGGGTTCGCTGACCAGTACAGTCTGCCACTCGGCAGATTCCCGCTGCACACCACCGCAAAGTGGGCTTCCTCACATGTCGGGTACGGACCTACCATCGGCCACATGCAAAGGCTCAGCGGACTCGACGCCAGCTTCCTTTACCTCGAGACGGCGCAGCAGCCACTGCATGTCTGCTCGATCCTGGAATTGGATACCTCGACAATCCCGGACGGCTACCGTTTCGAGCGGTTCAAGGACGAATTCGCCACGCGCATCAGGGGATTGCCGACGTTCCGGGAGAAGGTCGTCGACAGCCCGTTCAACCTCGACCACCCCGTGTGGGCAGAAGACGAAGACTTCGACCTCGAACGGCACGTACACCGCATCGGCTTGCCCAGCCCAGGAGGCCGCAAGGAACTCGCGGACTTCTGCGGCCACATCGCGTCGGTGCCGCTGGACCGCAGCCGTCCGCTGTGGGAGGCGTGGGTGATCGAGGGACTCGACGGGACCGATCCCACGCACGGCGGTCGGCTTGCGGTCATGACGAAGGTGCACCACGCCGCCGTCGACGGCGTCAGCGGGGCGAATCTGATGTCGGTGCTGTGCGACACCGAGCCCGACGCGCCGCCACCCGATCGTGTGCAGGGGGCCGGCGGCGTCAACCAGCTCGAGCTCGCCGCGTCGGGACTCGTGCGGTTCGCCACCCGGCCGCTTCAGCTGGGAAAGGTCCTTCCGCTGACCGCCGCGAGCGTGGTCGAGACCGTGCGGCGCGGGCTCAGCGGTCAGTCGATGACGGCGCCGTTCAGCGCGCCGAAGACCCCGTGGAATGCGAAGATCACCGGCCACCGCAACGTGGCCTGGGCTCAGCTGGACCTCGACGACCTCAAGACGGTCAAAGACCGGTTCGGCGTCAAGCTCAACGACGTGGTGATGGCGCTGTGCGCCGGGGTGCTGCGCGGGTTTCTCGCCGGACGTGGTGAGCTGCCGACGGAGCCGTTGGTCGCGACGGTGCCCGTATCTGTGCGTGGAAAGACGCACCGACCCGGCCGCAACCAGGTGTCCGCGATGTTCTCGCGGCTCGAGACGCACATCGAGGACCCGGGGGAGCGGCTGAAGGCGATCGCCGCGGCGAACTCGACCGCCAAAGAACACTCGTCGGCCATCGCTGCCTCACTTCTGCAGGACTGGACCGAGTTCGCCGCGCCGGCGGTGTTCGGCATCGCGATGCGCGTTTACACCAGCAGCCGGCTGACGGACAGCAGACCCGTCCACAACCTCGTGATCTCCAACGTGCCCGGGCCGCAGACGCCGCTGTACTTCGTCGGTGCGGAGATCACCGCGATGTATCCGCTCGGGCCCATCTTCCACGGCTCGGGCCTGAACATCACGGTGATGTCGCTGAACGGCAAGCTCAACGTCGGCCTGCTGTCGTGCCCCGAGTTGCTGCCCGACCTGTGGGATCTGGCCGACGGCTTCGATGCCGGGCTCAAGGAATTGCTGGCAGCGAAACCCTGATCGGTGGTGCGGCGCTTCGGCGCGCCGTCATGGCAGCATGTGGTGCCATGAGCCGAACTCGCCGCCTTGCCGGTGTCGCTCGTACGGCGACGATGTGGATCGCGGTTGCTGCGGCCGCCGTCCTCGCCGTCAGTTGCAGCCGCCTGGTCGATGGCCACGCCAAGATGGCCCTGCCCAAGGTGGGTGCGCCGATCTCCTGGGACAAGTGCGTGTTCACGTCCCCGAACGTCAGCGCGCTGTTGGCCAGCGCGCAGTGCGGCAAGCTCGGCGTGCCGATCGACTACTCCAAACCTGACGGCGACACGGCGGCGCTTGCGCTGGTGAAGTTTCCGGCCACCGGCAAGAAGATCGGTTCGCTGGTGATCAACCCCGGCGGTCCGGGCGAGTCGGGAGTCAATGCCGCCCTGGCGATGATTCACAACCTGCCCCAGCCGCTGCGGGAACGGTTCGACCTCGTCGGCTTCGACCCGCGCGGTGTCGCGTTCTCCAAACCGGCACTGTGGTGCAACTCCGACGCCGACAACGACAAGATCCGCGCCGACCCGCAGGTGGACTACAGCCCGGCCGGCGTTGCCCACATCGAGCAGACCACCAAGGAGTTCGTGCAGCGTTGCGTCGACAAGATGGGCAAGGAGTTCTTGGCCAATGTCGGTACGGTCAACGTGGCCAAGGACCTCGACATGCTGCGCGCCGCTCTGGGCGACCAGAAACTGACCTATCTCGGCTATTCGTACGGCACCCGTATCGGCTCGACGTATGCAGAGCTGTTTCCCCAGAACGTGCGCGCGATGGTGCTCGACGGTGCGATCGATCCCAACGCCGATCCGATGGAAGCAGACATCCGCCAGGCCGAGGCATTCCAGAAAGCGTTCGACGACTACGCGGCCGATTGCGCGAAGTCGCCCGACTGCCCTCTGGGCACCGATCCCGACAAGGCCGTCGAGGTCTACCACAGCCTGGTGGACCCGCTGGTCGAAAAGCCGGCTGACACCGCCGATCCGCGCGGGCTGTCCTATCCCGACGCGATCGTCGGCACCATCCTGCCGCTGTACTCGCCGACGCTGTGGCCGAATCTGACAGCGGCGCTCCAGGAACTGAAGAACGGCAAGGGTGACAAGCTGCTCGCGCTGGCCGACCAGTACATGGGACGCGACGAAAACGGCCACTACACCAACTCCACCGACGTTCGCCAAGCGGTGAATTGCGTTGACCGGCCGCCGGTCACGGACCGCGCCAAGGTGGTCGAGCAGGACCGCCGGATCCGTGAGGTCGCCCCGTTCATGAACTACGGCGAATTCACCGGCCACGCCCCGCTGAGCACCTGCGCGTTCTGGCCCGTCCCGCCGACGAGCCGGCCGCACCAGATTTCGGTGCGGGATCTTCCGCCGACGCTGGTGATTTCGACGACCGGCGACCCCGCGACCCCGTATCAGGCCGGCGTCGATTTGGCCAATCAGCTGCACGGCTCCCTGCTGACATTCGACGGCACTCAGCACACCGTTGCGCTGGAAGGCAATCCGTGCGTCGACGAAATCGTCACCCGTTATCTGATCGACCTGACGGTTCCGCCGCCCGGGGCGCGGTGCTGACGGGGTGAAGCGGTCGCCTCGGGCGGCGGCTGCAGTGACCGTTGTCCTCGCGGTGACGTCGTGCACACACGTCGTCACCGGGCGAGATATGCGGGCGCATCCCGCGCTGGGTGCGCGCATCCAGTGGGAGTCGTGCAACTTCCCGTCGTCCGACGACCTTCCGCGCAGCGCCGACTGCGGCGAGTTGGCCGTGCCGATCGACTACGAGCACCCCGAGGACGGCGTCGCCACGCTGGCCGTGATCCGGTTCCGGGCCGCCGGCAACAAGATCGGGTCACTGGTGATGAACCCCGGCGGCCCCGGCGGTTCCGGGGTCCAAGCCGCCACCTGGATGCTGCGCGACGTGCCACCACCGTTGCGTGAGCGCTTCGACTTCGTCGGCTTCGACCCACGCGGCGTCGGCGAATCGCGACCGGCTGTCTGGTGCAACTCCGACGCCGAAAACGACACAGAGCGCGCCGATCCGCAAGTCGACTACAGCCCGGCCGGTGTGGCCCGCATCGAAGACGACACCAAAAAGTATGTCCGCCGCTGCCTGGACAGGACCGGCAAGAAGTTCCTGGCCCACGTCGGCACCGCCTCTGCCGCCAAAGACCTCGATGTCCTGCGTGCGGCGCTGGGCGACGACAAGCTGAGCTACGTCGGGTTCTCCTACGGCACCGAGTTGGGAACTGCATACGCACAAGCTTTTCCGCAGCGCGTCCGGGCGATGGTGCTCGACGGAGCCGTGGATCCGGCGGTGTTGCCGATGGATTCGCTGCTGCGTCAGGCCGAAGCGTTTCAGAAGGCGTTCGACGACTTTGCCGCCGACTGCGCGAAATCGCCGGACTGCCCGCTGGGAACCGACCCGGCCAAGGCTGTCGACGTCCTGCATTCGTTCGTCGACCCGCTGGTGGAAAAACCCGCACAGACCAAAGATCCGCGCGGGCTCAGTTACTCGGATGCGCTGACGGGTGTGACGTCGGCGCTGTACTCGCAGAGCACGTGGGATCAGCTCACCTCCGGTCTGAGTGCCCTGCGCCGCGGCGACCCGGCTGACGACCTGCTCGAGCTCGCCGACGAATACCTCGGGCGCGACCCCAGCGGCCACTACGACAACTCGTCTGATGCGTTCAACGCGATCTCCTGCGTGGACAACCCGTTCCCGACGGACTCGCCGCCGTGGATCTCCTTCGACGAACAGCGCCGGGTGATCTCGCCCTGGGACAGCTACGGCACCTTCACCGGTGACGCGCCAAGGGGAACGTGCGCGTTCTGGCCGGTGCCGCCGACCAGCCGGCCCCACAGCGTGTCCGCGCCCGGCCTGCCGCCGGTTCTCGTCGTGTCCACCACAGGCGATCCGGCGACGCCCTACCAAGACGGAGTGCATTTGGCCCAGCAGCTGCACGCTGGGCTGTTGACGGTCGAAGGCACTCAGCACACGGCCGCGTTCTACGGCGACAACTGCGTCGACGACATCGTCACCAGCTATCTGATCGACCTGACCCTGCCCAAGTCGGACGCTCGATGCTGACCACCCATGCCGGCTAGGTAACGTTTCGCTACCACGATGGGCACTGGTGGGGCGGGGATGACGGGGGGCATGCGACCATGATCGCCATGTTGCGGCGGACACCTTTGTGGTTGACGCCGCTCGCTTTCCTCACGATGTTCGTCACGGTCCTGCCGACGGCAATGGCTGCACCGCCTGCGGACAACACGAATTCTGTTGTGCCACAACCTAACTGGGGCAGCTGCCAGCAGTGGTTGAGTGACACCAGCGGTCTGCCGACCGCGCGCTGCGCGACGGTGTCTGTGCCGGTGGATTACAGCAAGCCCGGTGGCGCCCAAGCGCAGCTCGCGGTGATCAAGGTCCCCGCCCGCGGTCAGCGGCTCGGCGTGCTGATGATCAACCCGGGCGGCCCCGGTCAATCCGCCGTCGACGTCGTCGCCGGAATGGCCGTGTCGTTCGGCGACAACGAGATAACCCAGCACTTCGACCTCGTCGGCTTTGATCCGCGCGGCGTCGGCCACTCCACCCCGGAAGTGCGCTGCCGCACCGATGCCGAATTCGACGCCTACCGCCGGGAGCCGATGGTCGACTACAGCCCGGCCGGCGTCGCGCACATCGAGGACATCTACCGCCAGCTCGCCGCGCAGTGCCTGAACCGGGTCGGTGCGGATTTCCTCGCCAACGTCGGCACCGTCAACGTCGCGCGCGACATGGACGTCGTCCGGCAAGCGCTCGGCGAAGCGCAACTGAACTACCTCGGCTACTCGTACGGCACGCAACTCGGCACCGCCTATGCGCAGGCATTCCCGCAGAACGTGCGCGCGATGGTGCTCGACGGCGCAGTGGATCCCAAGCTCGACGCCGTCGAGAAGAACGTCCGCCAGATGGCCAGCTTCCAGCAGGCGTTCAACGACTTCGCTGCGGAATGCGCGACGATGACGGCCTGCGCGCTCGGCAGCGATCCGACCAAGGCGGTCGACCGCTACCACGCGCTGGTCGACCCGCTGGCCACCAAGCCGGGGCCGACCCTCGACCCGCGCGGCCTGTCCTACCAGGACGCGATCACGGGTACGGCCAACGCCCTCTACACGCCGCGCTACTGGGAGTTCCTGGCCAACGGCCTGGCCGCGCTCGGCCAGGGCACCGCCGCAGAAGAGCTGCTGCTGCTGGCCGACGACTACTGGGGCCGCAACAAGTCCGGCCAGTACGGCAACCTGCAGGACGCGTTCACGGCTGTCCGGTGCGTCGACTACGTGACGCCCACGGATTCGGCGTCGTGGGTGGAGGCCGACAGGCGCATCCGCCAGGTCGCGCCGTTCATGAGCTACGGGCAGTTCACCGGCTACGCCCCGCGCGACGTGTGCGCGTTCTGGCCGGTGCCGCCGACCACCACGCCCGCGCCGGCGACCTCGCCCGGCCCGAACAAGGTCGTCGTCGTCTCCACCACCCATGACCCGGCGACGCCGTATCAGGCCGGTGTCGACCTCGCCCGCCAGCTCGGCGCGTCGCTGATCACGTTCGACGGCACCCAGCACACGGTGGTGTTCAAGGGCGTGCAGTGCGTCGACTCAGCAGTGGTGAACTATCTGGTCGATCTGACTGCGCCCGGGGATCGGCACTGCTAGCGCGCGCGTAACACAGAATTAACAGCCGCTGCCTACGCTGCCGTCATGGACCGTCAGAAGGAATTCGTGCTGCGCACGCTGGAAGAACGCGACATCCGCTTCGTGCGGCTGTGGTTCACCGACGTGCTCGGATTCCTCAAGTCCGTGGCGATCGCACCCGCCGAGTTGGAAGGCGCCTTCGAAGAAGGCATCGGTTTCGACGGCTCGGCGATCGAAGGCTTCGCCCGAGTGTCCGAATCCGACTGCGTGGCCCGCCCTGATCCGTCGACGTTCCAAGTCCTGCCGTGGACCACCAGCAGAGGCGAGCACCACTCGGCGCGGATGTTCTGCGACATCACGATGCCCGACGGATCGCCCTCATGGGCCGACTCCCGCCATGTGCTGCGCCGGCAACTCGCGAAGGCCAGCGATCTCGGGTTCTCCTGCTACGTGCATCCCGAGATCGAATTCTTTTTGCTCAAGAGCCTCGACGACGGCGCCCCGCCCGAACCCGCCGACACCGACGGCTACTTCGACCAGGCCGTCCACGAGGCCGCGCCGAACTTCCGCCGCCACGTGATCGAGTCGCTCGAATCCATGGGCATCTCAGTGGAATTCAGCCACCACGAAGGCGCGCCGGGCCAGCAGGAGATCGACCTGCGCTACGCCGACGCGCTGTCGATGGCCGACAACGTGATGACCTTCCGCTACCTGGTCAAGGAAGTCGCGATCAACGAGGGCGTGCGGGCGACGTTCATGCCCAAGCCGTTCGGCGAATATCCCGGCTCGGCCATGCACACGCACATGAGCTTGTTCGAGGGCGAGGTCAACGCGTTCCACAGCCCCGACGACCCGCTGCAACTGTCCGACGTCGCCAAGTCGTTCATCGCCGGCATCCTCGAGCACGCGACCGAGATCAGCGCCGTCACCAACCAGTGGGTGAACTCCTACAAGCGGCTCGTGGTGGGCGGAGAGGCGCCGACGGCGGCGTGCTGGGGCGCGGCCAACCGGTCGGCGCTGGTGCGGGTTCCGATGTACAGCCCCCGCAAGACGTCGTCGCGGCGCATCGAGGTGCGCAGCCCCGACTCGGCGTGCAACCCGTACCTGACGTTCGCCGTGCTGCTGGCCGCAGGTCTGCGCGGGGTGGAGAAGGGCTACGCGCTCGGACCGCAAGCCGAAGACAACGTCTGGAGCCTGACGCCCGAAGAACGCAGTGCGATGGGCTACAAGGAGCTGCCGGGCAGTCTCGGCGTTGCGCTTTCCGAGATGGAGAACTCCGAGCTGGTCGCGGAAGCGTTGGGCGAGCACGTGTTTGACTTCTTCCTGCGCAACAAGCGTGCGGAGTGGGAGAACTACCGCCGCCAAGTGACGCCGTACGAGCTCAAGACCTACTTGTCGCTGTAACGCTCGGTAGTGTCGGGGGCGTGACGAGACCAGCGACCCAGCGGCCGAAGCTGCCCAGTCCCGGTCGGCTTGGTCTGATGGCAGAGCGCGCGCACGACGATCTGGCTCGGCTCGGCTGGACCACCGAGGACCACGTCGAGCTGCTCTGGTCGCTGTCGCGCGCCCCGGACGCCGATGCCGCTCTGCGCACCATGGTGCGGCTGGCCGACGCGCTCGGGTCCGACTACGACGATCTGCACCCCGCGCTGCTCAAAGACCGGTCGCTGCGAGGCCGGCTGTTCGCGTTGCTGGGCTCGTCGCTGGCCCTGGGCGATCACCTGGTGGCCAACCCACAGGCCTGGCGGCTGCTGGCTGGCAACGTGACACTTCCGTCCGCCGCTGACCTGCGCGACCGGTTCTTGGAGGTGGCGCGCGAAACATTCAGCGCGGAAACGCTTTCGGAGCTGCGCACGTTGTATCGCAACCGGCTCATGGTGCTCGCCGCGCTCGACGTCGCGGCGACGGTGGAGAACGAACCGGTGCTGCCGTTCGCGACCATCGGTGCCCACCTGTCGGATCTCGCCGACGCCGCGCTGGCCGCCGCCCTGGAAGTGGCCACGCTGCGGGTGTGTCAGGACGACGCCAGCCGGCCGCGGCTGGCCGTGATCGCGATGGGCAAATGCGGTGCGCGCGAACTGAATTACGTCAGCGACGTCGACGTGATCTTCGTCGGCGAGAAAGCCGACTCAACCGAGACGCGGGTCGCAGGGGAGATGATGCGGCTGGCGTCGGAGACGTTCTTCGAAGTGGACGCCGCACTGCGCCCCGAGGGACGGCACGGCGCGCTGGTCCGCACGCTCGATTCGCATGTCACCTACTACAAGCGGTGGGCCAAGACGTGGGAATTCCAGGCTCTGCTGAAGGCACGGCCGGCGGCGGGTGACGCCGAGCTCGGCGAGCAGTACATGGCCGCACTGATGCCGATGGTCTGGACCGCTTGCGAGCGTGAGGATTTCGTCGCCGAAGTGCAAGCCATGCGGCGGCGCGTCGAGGAACTCGTGCCCGCCGACGTGCGCGACCGCGAACTCAAGCTCGGTACCGGCGGGCTGCGCGACGTCGAGTTCGCGGTGCAGCTGCTGCAACTGGTGCACGGTCGCAACGACGAGAGTTTGCACGTGTCATCGACGGTCGACGCGCTGGCCGCATTGGGCGCCGGCGGTTACGTCGGCCGCGACGACGCGGCGAATCTGACTGCGTCTTACGAGTTTCTGCGGCTGCTCGAGCACCGGCTTCAGCTGCAACGGCTCAAGCGCACCCACATGTTGCCCCGGTTCGACGACGACGAGGCGATGCGCTGGCTGGCCCGCGCCGCGCACATGCGGCCCGACGGCCGCCACGACGCACTCGGCGTGCTGCGCGAGGAACTCAAGCGGCAGAACATGCGGGTGTCGCGACTGCACGCGAAGCTGTTCTACCAGCCACTGCTGGAATCCGTCGGCCCGGAACTCTCCCTGGGGTTGAGCGCCGAGGCCGCCGAGCGGCAGATCGCCGCGCTGGGCTATCAGGCACCGCAGAACGCGCTGACCCACCTGGCGGCCTTGACCAGTTTCAGCGGAAGGCGCGGACGCGTGCAGTCCGTGCTGCTGCCCACCCTGCTCGACTGGCTCTCCGACACGCCAGATCCCGACAGCGGCCTGCTGGCGTATCGCAAACTCTCCGAAGCGCTTTCGGATCAGCGGTGGTTCTTGGCGACGCTGCGCGACGAGGGCGCGGTGGCCAAGCGGCTGATGCACGTGCTCGGCACGTCGGCTTATGTGCCGGAGTTGTTGATGCGCGCTCCGGAAGTGATCCAGTCGTACGCCGACGGTCCGGCCGGCCCGAAGCTGCTCGACGTGGAGCCCGATCAGGTGGCGCGCTCGCTGCTCGCGGCGGCGTCCCGGCACGCGGACCCGGTGAAAGCCATTGCCGCAGCGCGTAGTCTGCGTCGGCGCGAGTTGGCTCGCATCGCGTCGGCGGATCTGCTTGGCCTGCTCGACGTGCGGGAGGTGTGCGCGGCGCTGACGTCGGTGTGGGTGGCGGTGCTGCAGTCGGCGCTGGACGCGGTCACCCGCTTCAACACGCCGCAAAGCGGTGAGCCGCCCGCGCGGGTGGCGGTGATCGGTATGGGCCGGCTCGGCGGCCATGAGCTCGGCTACGGCTCCGACGCCGACGTGATGTTCGTCTGCGAACCGGTCGGCGGCGCCCAGGAATCGACGGCGGTGCGGTGGTCCACGACGATCGCCGAACAGGTTCGCGCGCTGCTGGGCACACCGAGCATCGACCCGCCGCTCGAGGTGGACACCGGGCTGCGGCCTGAGGGGCGCAGCGGCCCACTGGTGCGCACGCTGAATTCCTACGCGGCGTACTACGCGCAGTGGGCGCAGCCGTGGGAGATCCAGGCACTGCTGCGGGCGCATCACGTGGCCGGCGACCAAGACCTGGGCCGGCGGTTCCTGGTGATGGCCGACAAGACGCGCTACCCCCCGGATGGTGTTTCGCCGCAAGCGGTCCGGGAGATCCGCCGCATCAAGGCCCGGGTGGACGCGGAGCGGCTGCCACGCGGCGCCGACCCCAACACGCACACCAAACTCGGCCGCGGCGGACTCGCCGACATCGAGTGGACGGTGCAGCTGCTTCAACTGCGTCACGGGCACAAAATGCCTGAGCTGCATAACACTTCGACGCTGGAGACGCTCGACGCGATCGGCGCGGCCGAGCTGATCCCGTCAAGCGACGTCGACATGCTCCGCGAGGCATGGCTCACCGCGACGCGAGCCCGCAACGCGCTGGTGCTGGTGCGGGGCAAGCCGAGCGACCAATTACCAGGGCCCGGTCGACTGCTCAACGCGGTGGCCGTTGCGGCGGGATGGCCCACTCCGGACGGCAGTGCTTTTCTGGACCACTACCTGCGCGTCACCCGCCGCGCAAAAACGGTGGTGCGCAAGGTTTTCGGCAGTTAGCGGCGGAATCTGGCGAGCAAGCTCGGTCGCCGCTGGCCGACGGGCGGCGCGGTGCCTGCGACCACGCGCCGGCGGCGCATCGTGTCGACGGCGTATGGGCCCGGGCCGATGAACAGGATGAGAAAGAACGAAAAGCAGAAGAGGATCGCCAACTCGCCGTTATTGCCGCCGATGCGTTGGTCGAAGGGCCAGAACACCTTCGGCCCTTCGTTGAACGGCCAGTGCTGCCAGAAGTAAGCCACCGCCATCGTGCCCGATGCCAGGAAAGCGGCTGGGCGCGTGAACAATCCGACGAGCACCAACAGCCCGGTGACGAACTCGATGAGACCGGCCCACCAGCCCGGCCAGGTGCCGACGGGCATCTTCATCGAGAGCGGCCAGCCGAACAGGATCATCGACCCATGCAGGGTGAACAGTAAGCCGATGATGATTCTGAAGAGGCTGATGATCTTGGGTGCATGGACGTTGAGCCTGGCATCCAGATTCGGTGACGTCATGGCGCAGAGATTACGCGAGTTCGAGCATGACCGTCACGGGTCCGTCGTTCACGAGTGCGACGTCCATGTGCGCTCCGAACACGCCGGTTTCAACCGTGGCGCCGAGTTCGCGCAGCGCGTCGGCGAACGCGTCGACCAACGGTTCCGCCACGGCACGCGGCGCCGCAGCGTTCCATGACGGCCGGCGGCCCTTCTCGGTGTTGGCATACAGCGTGAACTGGCTGACCACCAAGATCGGTGCGTTCACGTCTGCCGCGGATCGCTCGTCGTCGAGGATGCGCAATTGCCAGAGCTTTTCGGCCAACCGCTGCGCTGTCTGCTGCGTGTCGCTGTGCGTGACACCGACAAGCGCCAGCAGGCCTTGTCCATCCGGGCGGATCTGTCCGACCACTTCGCCGCCGACCGAGACGCTGGCCGACGCGACCCGCTGTACGAGAACGCGCATGGTGGTACTGATTACCAGACCCGTCACCGCGATCGCCTACGCTACGCAGACACCGCTACGTGGAAGGACCTCGATGACGTCTCGGCTGGTGTCGGTTGTCGCTGTTGCGCTGGTTCTGTTCGGCGCCGTCGCTTGTGGCGGTTCCAAATCGAATTCACCGTCGTCAACTTCGACGACATCGCCGACGACATCGCCGGGTGCGAGCTCACAGCCGTCGAAACCGGCGGGTTTGGTCGTCGACCTGACCGTTGCCGACGGCGTCGCGAATCCACGCAACGCCTCGTTCGACGCGAAGGCGGGAGAGCCGATCACGTTCCACGTCACCAGTGACGCCGCCGACGAGCTGCACGTGCATTCCGTGCCGGACCACACCTTCGAGGTAGCTGCGGCACCCAACCAAACGTTCACCTTCACTGTCGACGTACCCGGCCGGGTGGAAGTCGAGCTGCACCACCTCAACGTCGTCGTCGCCACGATCAACGTCCGCTAGTTCGCGGTAGGTCCCGGTTTGTGAGCACGCTGGCGGCGCGGGCGGCCTACCTGCGCGGCGCTCTGCTCAGCGCGTGCTCGGCGCTGCTGACCGTGGTGGCGCACGTCAGCGCCGGCGGCGAGGCACCGGGCGGTTCGCCGTCTGTCATGGTGCTGCTGGTGTGCGGCTGCGTCGGTGCCGCGGGTAGCGGGCGGACCCCGGAAAGTCGCTATGCGAAATTCGCCGTCCTGCTTCTCGGATTGTCTGCGGGGCAGGTGGCGGGACACCTGACGTTGGCGACGTTCGGTAGCCATCATGGCTCCTCCGGTGCGGCGATGACCGCGCCGATGCTCACTATGCACGCGGCCGCGGTGATCGCGATGGCCCTGCTGATCGGCTTGGTCGAATACCTCTACGTCGTCTGCTCGACGGTGCTGTGCTGGCTGCGGCTCTTCGCCTTCCTGGCCCGCCCGGCCGAAGCCGCGCAGGTCCGCCGGTTCACCAATGTGCTTGTCCTACAAGAAGACCTGTCGCGTAGCGGCCTGAGGATGCGAGCACCACCGCTCGCGGTGTTCTTTCCCTGACACCCATTCCTTCGCCCAGCACCCTTCACCGACAGGCACTTCTATGACCACAACACCTGACGATGCCGTTCGTCCTCGCAGCCTGCGACCGCTGCTGCTGCGCTTGCACTTCTACGCCGGAATCTTCGTCGGCCCTTTCATACTCATCGCCGCGATCACAGGACTTCTGTATGCGGCGATTCCTCAAGTCGACTCCATCGTGTTCCGCCACGAGTTGACCGTCGACCACGTCGGCTCTCACCGCCTTCCGCTGGCGGATCAGCTGATCGCCGCGCGGCTCGCTCATCCCGAGGGCACGGTGACGAGCGTTCGTCCACCGGCGGCCGCTGACCAGACCACTCAGGTGACATTGGCGGTGGACGACGTCCCGCAGGACTACGCCCGATTGGTGTTCGTGGACCCGTACACCGGCGAGGTGCGTGGCGCGCTCACCACCTATGGCCAGTGGATGCCGCTGCGGGCCTGGTTCGACGAACTGCACCGCACTTTGCATCTGGGAGCGTTCGGCCGCAATTACAGCGAACTGGCCGCCAGCTGGCTATGGGTCATCGCGTTGGCCGGCACGCTGTTGTGGTTGAGCCACCGCAGGCAAACAGGCAAGCTGGCCCGTATCGCCGTGCCCGACCGGGCGACCAGGGGCCGTGGTCGAACGCTGTCCTGGCATGGGGCCGTTGGTATCTGGGTGTTGTTGGCGTTGCTCGGCCTCTCCGTCACCGGCATCACGTGGTCGCGCTACGCCGGTGAATCCGTCAACCAACTGCAGAAGCACCTGAACACCACGGAGCCGACAGTCGACACCGCACTTGGCCGGCATCAGCACGCAGCGGCCGACGCGACGTCCGGCGGGGACGCCCTGCTGCGGGGCGCGGACGTCGCGCTGAGCACCGCGCACCAGGCGGGGCTGTCCTCCCCGATGTGGATGTATCCGCCGTCGGGGATGGGCCAAGCCTGGAAGGTGGCGGAGAACAAGCGCGACTGGCCCACCCGCTACGACGCGATCGCCGTCGACCCCCACAGCGGAGCGATCACCGACCGGGTGAACTTCGCCGACTGGCCTTTCCTCGCCAAACTGACGGATTGGGCCATCGGCGCCCACATGGGCATCCTGTTCGGGGTAGCGAACCAGATCTTGTTGGCGCTCACGGCAATCGGCTTGATCACCGTGGTCGTGCGCGGCTATGTCATGTGGTGGCGCCGCCGGCCGACACGCGGCTCGGCCTGGGCAGTGGGCCGGCCACCCATTCGTGGGGCGCTGCGCGAGGCGTCGCGAGTCACCGCCACGGCCGTCGTCGCGGCGGCAGTAGTGGTCGGCTGGTTCCTGCCGCTGTTCGGGGTCAGCCTGCTGGCGTTCTTGGTCGCCGACCTCGCCGTCGGCGCGGTGAAGCGGCGATGTGTCGGGAATCACATCGACGCCGAAAGTGTTGTCGGGGACAGGAAGTGAGCAACATGTTCGGTGAGCAGACGCGCTTCGCGCAGGACTACAAGGACGCGGTCGACGCCGTGCTGGAGGCCCTTTCCGCCTCCGGCGACGAACGGCGCCGCCACCTCAGTGACGCGAAAGCGGCGGTCGGCAAGGCTCTGCATGAAGCGTCCAGGAATGAGCAATGGCACCTAGCCGAGCACCTTCGCCAGTCGATCAAGGAGGTGGAGGTCGCGTAAGCGATGCGAGGAGGGGATGACCATGACTGAGGCAAGCGAATACTGCAAGAACTGCGGTCACGCCAAGGAGGCGCACGGCGACTCAGTGGGCAAGTGCCAAGAGATGTCTCATCACCACCAGTGCATCTGCCGTCACTTCTTGAGCTGGTTCGGCAGCACGAGGCGAGCTGAACCGGCGGCGGCCGCACAGCGCTGACCGACGCGCCGCTGATCGCCCGGTCAACGGTGAGGGTCTTTCGTGGCCCCGCCGTCGGCCGGGCCATTCGGCGTCGCGGTGTATTGGTTAGGAAAGCGCACGGCGGGGTACGCCGTCGCACGAGGAATTGCCACCTCAGACGGCCTCAGTGAAACCGGACTCGATCGCGGTCTTGATGTTGCGCCCGGCGTCTACGGCTGCAGAACCCGACACCGCGAGGAGTATCCGAGTGAGTCTCGTCGACGCGGCGGTGAACGTCGCCAAAGACCGTTTACAGCCGCTCGTCGAAAAAGCCGTGCCGGCGTTAGGCCGCCGCGCCGCCTCCCAGGCGGTGACGATCGCGCGCCCGGAGCAGACCGTCAAGGACTTCTTTCACGACCCGGCAAGTCTGTCAGCACTGCTCGGCGATATCGCCGACGTCGAGTCCACCGGCGATCGCCGATTCCGGTGGACCTTCCGCGCCGGCCCGCTCACCGGCAGGGGGTGGGATTGCCTCCTGGTCGACGACGACGGCCGCATGCGTTTCGTCGACGCCGGCGCGCAGGGCATGGGCAACGAGTTGATCGTTGATTTCAGTGCCGCGCCGCACGACCGCGGCACCGAGGTCACCTTGCGGGTGAAAAGTCCTGCGCCAGCGTTGTTTTCGAGCGCGTTGGCGTTCAAGGCGCTCTACCGCGCGCGGGCGTTGCTGCAAACCGGAGAGATTCCCACGCTCGAGCACAACCCAAGCGCACGCCCGTCGGCGCGATAACAGGACCCAGGGAGGAACGCTGATGCGAGCGCTTTGTTGGAACGGTGTGAACGACCTGTCGGTCGAGACGGTTGACGACCCGACGATCATCAACCCTCACGACGTCATCGTGCGGGTTCGACTGACCACCACGTGCGGTTCGGATCTTCATTTCATCGACGGTTACCTGCCGGGGATGCGGGAGGGTGATGTGTTCGGCCACGAGTTCATGGGTGAGGTGGTCGAAGTCGGGCGGGAAGTGAGCAAGACCCACGTCGGTGACCGCGTGGTGGTGCCGTCGTTCGTCGCCTGCAACCACTGCACGTACTGCGAGCGGGGCCTGTATTCGCTGTGCGACACCAGCAACCCGAATGCCGAACTGCTGCAACCGATTCTGGGCTATCCGTGTGGGGGCGTGTACGGCTATACACATCCGTTCGGCGGCTACGCCGGCTCGCACGCCGAGTACATCCGGGTGCCTTTCGGAGACGCGAACTGCTTCGCGATTCCCGACTATGTGACCGACGAGCAGGCTCTTTTCATGTCCGACGCCGTGCCAACCGGCTACATGGGCGCCGACTTCTGCGACATCAGTGCGGGCGACACCGTCGCGGTGTGGGGAGCGGGCGGCGTCGGGCTCATGGCCGCACGCAGCGCGCTGCTGTCCGGCGCCGATCGGGCGATCGTCATCGACCGGATACCGGAACGACTCGCCTTGGCCCAAAGGCTGGGCGCCGAAACCATCGACTACACCGCGGTCGACAGCGTGCAAGAAGCCCTGCGCGACTCCACCGGCGGCCGTGGGCCCGACGCCTGCATCGACGCCGTCGGCATGGAGGGCCACGGCACCGGCCTTCAGCAGGTTTACGACCGGGCCAAGCAGATGCTGCGAATGGAGACCGACCGGGCCAGCGCGTTACGGCAGGCAATCCACGCCTGCGGCAAGGGCGGCACAGTCGTCGTCCTCGGCATCTACGGGCTGACCGACAAGTTCCCGATGGGAATCGTCACCAACAAGGGACTGACGCTGAAATCGGCACAGCAGCACGGGCAACGCTACATCGCGCAGTTCTTCGACTATGTGCAGCAGGGCGACCTGGATCCGTCGGTCTTGATCACCCACGACATGCCGCTGGACGACGGTGTTCGCGCCTACGACATGTTCAAGAACAAAAAAGACGGCTGCATCCGCGTGGCGCTACGGCCCTAGTGCGTAGCGTGGGCGCAATCATGACCGCGACCCAGGCCGACTACCTCGTCGTGGGAGCGGGCGCCATGGGCATGGCGTTTGTCGACACGCTGCTGGCCGAGACCGACGCGACCGTCGTCCTGGTCGACCGCGGTCATCAGCCCGGCGGCCACTGGACCTCGGTCTACCCGTTCGTGCGCCTGCACCAGCCGTCGGCGTACTACGGCGTCAACTCGTGCGCGCTGGGTACCGACCGCATCGACGAAAGCGGCTGGAACGCCGGCTTCTACGAGCTCGCGACCGGCAGCGAGGTGTGCGCCTACTACGAGCGCGTGATGCGTCAGCACCTGCTCCCGACGGGGCGGCTCGCCTATTTCCCGATGGCGGAATACTTGGGCGACAATCGCTTTCGCACACTTGACGGCGCCGAGCATGCGGTGAACGTGAGCCGTCGGCTCGTGGTCGCCACCTACCTGGAGACGATCGTGCCGGCGATGAGAGGGGTCCCGTTTCCGGTGGCCGACGGCGTCGACGTGGTACCTCCCAACGAGCTGCCGCGGCGCGCACCTCGGAACGATCACTACACGATCGTGGGTGCCGGCAAGACCGGAATGGACGCGTGCTTGTGGCTGATGCGCAACGGGGTGTCGGCCGACCGGCTGCGCTGGATCATGCCGCGCGATTCCTGGCTGCTCAACCGCGCCAACGTGCAACCCGGCCCGTTGTTCGCCGACCAGCTGAAGGCCAGCATCGCGGCGCGCATGCAAGCGATCGCCGCCGCGACCTCGATCGAGGACCTGTTCGCTCGGCTCGAACGGGCCCAAGTTCTGCTGCGCTTCGACACCTCGGTGTGGCCCACGATGTACCACTGCGCCATCGTCTCGCTCGCCGAACTCGAGCAGCTGCGCAGCATCGGCGATGTAGTGCGCCTCGGTCACGTGCAACAGGTGGCGCCTGACCGGCTCGTCCTCGAGCACGGCTCCCTGCCGGCACAGCCTTCGCTGTACGTGGACTGCACGACCGGCGGGCTGCCCCGGCCGCCGTCAGTGCCAGTATTCGACGGCGAGCGGATCACGCTGCAGAGTGTGCGCGGCTGTCAGCAGGTGTTCAGTTCGGCGCTGATCGCGCATGTCGAGGCGGCGTATCCCGACGACGACTCACGCAACGCATTGTGCGAGCCCATCCCGCACCCCGACGAGCCAATCGATTGGCTGCGAATCACCATGTCCGACAACGAAAATCAGCTGCGCTGGCTGCAGGACAGCGCCCTGACCGAGTGGCTGGAAACCGCCCGGCTCAACGTCCTGCAGGGGTTGTTCGCCGACCTGCCAGACAAACCGCGTGTCCGGGAAAAAGCCATCGGGCTCATTCGAACGACGTTGCAGGCCAGCAACCGCCGGCTGGCTGAACTGATGGACGGCGCGGTGGCGGCGCGCTGACTCAGACGTCGAAGTACAGCGCGAACTCGTACGGATGCGGCCGGATCTGCACCGGCTCGATCTCTTCCGTGCGCTTGTAGTTGATCCACGTCTCGATCAGGTCGGGCGTGAAAACGCCACCCTCCGTGAGGTATTCGTGATCCTCCTCGAGGCGGTCGATCACCGCGGACAGCGACGTGGGCGCCTGGGGGATGTTTGCGGCCTCGTCCGGCGGCAGCTCGTAGAGGTCCTTGTCCACCGGAGCGTTGGGCTCGATCTTGTTCTTGATGCCGTCGAGCCCGGCCATCATCATCGCCGAGAACGCCAGGTACGGGTTGCCCGAGCTGTCAGGGCAGCGGAACTCCAGCCGCTTGGCCTTCGGGTTGTTGCCGGTGATCGGAATGCGCACACACGCCGAGCGGTTGCGCTGGCTGTACACCAGATTGATCGGCGCCTCGTACCCGGGCACCAGCCGCTTGTATGAGTTGACGGTCGGGTTGGTGAACGCCAGCAGCGAGGGCGCGTGGTGCAGGATGCCGCCGATGTAATGGCGCGCCGTATCCGACAGGCCGGCATAGCCGGACTCGTCGTAGAACAGCGGCTCGCCGTCCTTCCACAGCGACTGATGGGTGTGCATGCCCGAACCGTTGTCGCCGAACAGCGGCTTCGGCATGAACGTCACCGTCTTGCCGTGCTGCCACGCGGTGTTCTTGACGATGTACTTGTACAGCTGCATGTCGTCGGCCGCGTGCAGCAGTGTGTTGAACTTGTAGTTGATCTCGGCCTGGCCGCCGCTGCCGACCTCGTGGTGGCTCTTCTCCAGGACGAACCCGGCGTTGATCAGGTTCGTGGTCATCGCGTCGCGCAGGTCGACGTACTGGTCGTTGGGCGCGACAGGGAAGTAGCCGCCCTTGTGGCGAACCTTGTATCCGCGGTTCGGGCTGCCGTCGGCATTGGTGGGCTCGCCGGTGTTCCACCAGCCCGAGATCGCGTCGACCTCGTAGAACGCGCCGTTGGCACGGTTCACGTCGAACGACACCGAGTCGAAGATGTAGAACTCGGCCTCGGCGCCGAAGTAGGCAGTGTCGGCGATGCCGGTGCTCTTGAGGTAGTTCTCGGCCTTGCGGGCGACATTGCGGGGGTCACGCGAGTAGGGCTCCAGCGTGAACGGATCGTGCACGAAGAAGTTCAGGTTCAGCGTCTTGGCGGCGCGGAACGGGTCGATCTTGGCGGTTCCGGGGTCGGGCAGCAGCAGCATGTCGGACTCGTGGATGGACTGGAAGCCGCGGATCGACGAACCGTCGAAAGCCAGTCCCTCTTCGAACACCGTCTGGTCGAACGACGACGCAGGAACGGTGAAGTGCTGGACGATGCCGGGCAGATCGCAGAACCGGACGTCGACGTATTCGACCTCCTCGTCGGCGATCAGCTTGATCACGTCATCGGGTGTCATATCTGCCACTGTTGGAGGTCTCCTTCGTTTCTCTAACCCGCGGCCGACGCTAGGGAGCCGATGTTGCACGCCAGTCAACCGTATGTTGCGCCGACGTTACGCAATGGAACAGCGGGGCCCTATGGTGGGGCGCATGGCGGTGGGTAGCGACATCGCGGTGGCCTCGTTCGGTCGCCGGCTCGCGGCGCTGGTGGTCGACTGGTTCATCGCCTACGGCTTGGCCGCCCTGGCCGTGGGAGTGGGCTTGCTGACGCAGGCCGCGTTGTCAACCGCCGTGCTCGCCGTGTGGTTCATCATCGGCGTGGTCTTCGTCCGGCTTTTCAGCTTCACGCCGGGCCAGTTCGCGCTCGCCCTGATGGTGGTGTCCACCGACCACCGACGTCATGTGGGCCTCGGCCGCGCAGTGCTGCGGGGGCTGCTGATCGCGTTGGTGGTGCCGCCGCTGTTCGTCGACTCGAACGGCCGGGGACTGCAGGACCGGCTGACTGCCACCGCCGTGGTCCGGCGCTAGCAGCCAAGAGCGCGAGAACTCAGCGCCGACGGACCGTGCGCTGCACGTTGCGCATCTTCGCCTGGCTGGGCAGCGGCCCCTTCGGCATCTGCGCCGCGCCCGCACGGGCGCCCAGTGCGACGAGCCGCGACTCCAGCGAATCCATCTGCTTGGCCGTGATGTTGGCCGGCAGCTTCGTCAGGTGGCGCTCCAGCTTGGCCAGCGGCACCTGACCCTCGCCGTTGCCGACGATGACGTCGTAAATCGGAACGTCGCCGATGAGCCTGGCCGTGCGCTTCTTCTCTTGGGCCAGTAGCGGTTTGACCCGCGTCGGTGACCCCTCCGCGACCAGGATCACGCCCGGGCGCCCGATCACCCGGTGCACCGCGTCGAAGTGGCCCGTCGCCGCCACCCCGGGCGTCACCCGCCACTTGCCGCGCATGTTCTCCAGAGCCCACGCAGCCGCGCCGGTCTGTCCCTCGGCCTTGCTGTATACCGATTTCTGGGCACGCCGGCCGAAGATGATGAATGCGACCAGGGCGCCAAGCACCACCCCGAGCGGAATAAGCGTCAACCCGGCGAGGCCGCCGATGTAGAGGCCGGCGGCCACCGCGACGCCGACGATCAGCACGAATGCGCCGATCATGTACGGCAGTAGCCGCTTGTCCTCTTTGCGCTGCATCTGGAACGCCTGCCACAGCTGGCCTCGGCGCTCTTTCGCGGCGGCCTTGCGGGCTGCTTTCGCCTCGGCTTTGGCGGCCTTGATGGCGTTGGGATCGCGGGTCTTGGCCATGCAGCCAAGAATACGGGTCGGGCTTACGTCCGGGCGCGGCCCGCGATCGCCTCCCGATACAGCTTCCCGGCCCGGTACGACGAACGCACCAGCGGCCCGGCCAGCACCCCGGCGAAGCCCAGGCCGGTCGCGAACTCGGCGAGCTCGACAAACTCGTCGGGGTGCACCCAGCGGTGCACCGGGTGGTGGCGCACCGACGGGCGCAAATATTGGGTAATCGTGACGATGTCGCAGCCGGCGTCGCGCAGGTCGGCCAGCGCTGTGCGGACCTCATCCGAGGTCTCACCCAGGCCGAGAATCAAGTTGCTTTTGGTGACCAGCCCGTCGTCACGCGCGGCGGTCAGCACGTCGAGGCTGCGCTGGTAGCGGAATGCGGGCCGAATGCTCTTGAAAATGCGGGGGACCGTTTCCACGTTGTGCGCCAACACTTCTGGACGTGCCTCGAACACCTGCGCCAGCAGCCCCGGCTCGCCGTTGAAGTCCGGGATCAGCAACTCGACGCCGGTGCCGGGGTTCAGTTCCTTGATCTGTCGCACAGTCTCGGCGTAGAGCCAAGCGCCGCCGTCGGGCAGATCGTCGCGCGCCACCCCGGTGACCGTGGCATAGCGCAGACCCATCGCAGCCACGCTTTCGGCGACCCGCCGCGGCTCGTCGCGGTCCAGCTCGGCAGGCCTGCCGGTGTCGATCTGGCAGAAATCGCAGCGGCGGGTGCACTGCTCGCCGCCGATCAGAAACGTCGCCTCGCGGTCTTCCCAGCATTCGTAGATGTTGGGGCAGCCGGCTTCCTCGCACACCGTGTGCAAGCCCTCGCGGCGGACCAAGTTCTTCAGCTCGGTGTATTCCGGGCCCATCTTCGCGCGGGTCTTGATCCACGGCGGCTTGCGCTCGATCGGTGTCTGCGCGTTGCGCACCTCGAGGCGCAGCAGCTTCCGCGGGGCGGTCATGGCATCGATGCTAGTGCCGGGCGGCCGTCCAGGACGGCGCACACCGCGTCGGCAACCCGGTGCCGCACGTCGTCGGCGCCGACGCGGCGCCCGAGTTCCCGACTGATCGAGGTGACACCCGCATCGCTGATCCCGCACGGGACGATCGACGAGAACGCCGCCAGGTCGCAGTCACAATTCAGCGCGAAGCCGTGCATGGTGGTGGCGCGCTGCACCCGCACTCCGATCGCGGCGACCTTGCGGTCCGGGGACCGCAGCCACACTCCGGACCGGCCGTCGACCCGACCGGCGGCCAAGCCGAGCTCAGTGCACACGCCGATCAACGAATCCTCAAGGCGTCGAACATAATTCACTACATCGATGGGGTCGGCCAACCGGATGATCGGATAGCCGACCAGCTGGCCGGGCCCGTGCCAGGTGATCTTGCCCCCGCGGTCGGTGTCGACGACGGGCGTGCCGTCTTGCGGGCGTTCGTGCGGCGCCGTGCGTTTCCCGGCGGTGTACACCGGCGGATGCTCGAGCAGCAACAAAACATCCGGTCCGCCGTCGGCCCGGGCGGCGACCAGCTCACGCTGCAGCTGCCAGGCCTGCTCGTAACCGAGCGTGCCCAACTGACGCACCTCGATCGGTGCGGCGCTGGCCCGGATCGAACGCATGCCTCGACGGTACTAGCGCACAGCGGCACCCGACACCGCGTACGACAGCGCCTCGCCGATCGTGTTGTGGTGGAACGTGAAACCCGCGCGCTCCAACGCCGCCGGGATGGCCCGCTGACCGGCAAGCAATCCCTCGTCGGCGAACTCGCCGAGCAGCCGCCGCAAGACAAACGCAGGCAGCGGCAGCGGAGTGGGGCGGTTCACCGCACGGCCCAGCGCGGCAGTGAACTCGGCGTTGGTGACGGGCGCGGGCCCGGTGAGATTCACGGGACCCGACAGCTCGTGTGACATCAGGAACAGCAGCGCCCGCACCTCGTCCTCGAGGCTGATCCACGGCATGTACTGGCGACCGTTGCCCAGCCGGGCGCCCAGGCCCAGCGAAAAGATCGGCCGCAGCCGGCCGAGCAGCCCGCCGGTGGGGGAGAGCACCAGCCCGGTTCGCGCCAGCACCACACGGGCCCCGGCCTGCTGTGCGGGCAGGGTGGCCGCCTCCCAGTCCTCGCACAGCTGAGCGAGGAAACCCGTTCCGGCAGGGGCGGTTTCGTCGACCACCCGATCGCCGGTGTTGCCGTAATACCCTACGGCGCTGGCATTGATCAGCACCTTCACCCCCGCCTCGGCGACCGCGGTCGAGATCACCTCGGTGGGTGCGATCCGGCTGTCACGCAGTTGCTGCTTGTAGGCGCCCGACCACCGTTTGTCGCCGACTCCCGCGCCGCACAGGTTCACCACTGCGTCGACGCCGTGCAGCGCCGCCGGGTCGAACTCGCCGGCTTGGGGATTCCAGTGCAGCTCGTCGGCGTTGGCCGGGGCGCGGCGCACGATCCGCACGACGCGGTTGTCCGACGCGCGCAGCGCGGAGACCAGTGCCGACCCAATCAGTCCCGACGACCCGGCGATCGCTATCAGTGCATCGGCCACGGTTTCGCGTCCCGTCAGAGTCCCAGGTCGGCCTCGAACGCTCCCTCTTCCAGCCGGCGTCTGATCGTCGTCAAGAACCGTCCTGCGTCTGCGCCGTCGATCAACCGGTGGTCGTAGGTGAGCGGCAGGTAGCACACCGAGCGAATGCCGATCGACTCGTTGCCGAGTTCGTCGACGATCACCCGCGGGCGCTTGACGATCGCGCCCGTGCCCAGCATCGCCGCCTGCGGCGGGACCAGGATCGGGGTGTCGAACAAGGCGCCCTGGCTGCCGATGTTGGTGATCGTGAACGTACCTCCGGACAGCTCGTCTGGCTTCAGGTCGTTGCTGCGGGCGCGCGCGGCGATGTCGGCGATCGCACGGGCCAGCCCGGCCAGCGACAAGTCACCGGCGTTGTGGATCACCGGCGACAGCAGGCCTTGCTCGGTGTCGACCGCGATGCCCAGATGCTCGGCGTCGTAGTAGGTGATCTCTTTGGTTTCCTCGTTGTAGCTGGCGTTGATGTTGGGGTGGATCTTCAGCGCGTCGATCACCGCTCGCGCGATGAACGGCAGGAATGTCAGGTTGACGCCTTCGCGTTCAGCGAACTCGTTTTTGGCGCGTGCCCGCAGCGCCACGATCTTCGTCATGTCGACTTCGTGGGTCTGCGTGAGTTGCGCTGTGGCTTGCAGAGATTCGCGCGTTTTCTTCGCGGTGATCTGACGGATGCGGCTGGCTTTCTGGGTGGTGCCGCGCAGATGCGCCAATGCCGGCGCAGGCTTTTGCTCGGCCGCCGCGGGCGCCTTGGCCGGTTGCGCCTTGGGCTGCTCTTCGGCGGCCGGCTCCTTCGCCTTCTCGGCGGCGGCCAGCACGTCCTGCTTGCGGATCCGTCCGCCGACCCCGGTGCCTTTGACCTTCGCAAGATCGACGTTGTGCTCGGCAGCGAGCTTGCGCACCAGCGGAGTGACGTACGGTTTGCCGTCACCGTCTGACGACGCCGCGGGTTCCTTTTCAGGTTCAGGTTCTTCCGCGGGCTCGGGTTCGGGCTCCGCTTGCTTCTTCGGCTCTTGTTTGGGTTCTGGCTTCGGCTCCGGTTGCGGCTCCGGCTCGGGCTTTTTCTCTTCGGGTTCGGGCTTTTTGTCTTCTGGCTTCTGGCCGCCGTCGGCGCCGGGCTCGCCGATTTTGGCCAGCTCACCGCCGACCTCGACGGTGTCGTCCTCTTCGGCGGTGACCGACAGCAGCGTTCCCGAAACCGGGGAGGGGATTTCCGTGTCGACCTTGTCGGTGGACACCTCGAGCAGCGGCTCGTCGGCCTCGACTCTGTCACCGACCTTCTTCAGCCAGCGGGTGACCGTGCCCTCGGTGACCGATTCGCCGAGTTCGGGCATCTTCACCGAGGTCGCTTGGCCTCCCGACGAGGCCGCCGGCCGGGTATCGGGTTCAGGCTCGGTTTCCCCGGACTCCTGCGTCTCCTCGGCGGCCGGCTCGGGCTGCGCGCTCGGCTCCTCGGCCGGCTTCTCCTCTTCGGCGCTTTCGCCGGTTTCGTCGTCACCGCCCTCGTCGCCGCCGGACTCGCCGTCCTCGCTGATGACCGCGAGCTCACCGCCCACCTCGACGGTGTCGTCCTCCTGCGCGACGATCTTCTTCAGCACGCCCGACGCCGGGGATGGAATCTCGGTGTCGACCTTGTCGGTGGACACTTCGAGCAGGGGCTCGTCGCGTTCGACCGTGTCGCCCTCTTGCTTGAGCCAACGGGTCACGGTGCCTTCGGTCACGCTCTCACCGAGTGCTGGCATCTGCACGGAGAAGGCCATCTTTGTTGACTCCTCGAGCTCAGTCGGACGCGTCGACCTCTGGCTTACCACATCATCTTTGCCCACAACGCCCACTGCTGAACCCCTCGGGGTCCTCCGACCACGTGGCACTATCGGAAGACGACGCGACAGGGAGCCGTTTTCGTTGGGATTGTTCGACAGATTTCGCAACGCGGGTCGCCGCGGCTCCGCCCGCCAGCGCGCCTACGATGCCGACTCATGACCTTCGTCCGCAGCGGTGACGTGGACATCGCCGTCTACGAGCAGGGCAATTCCGACGGCCCGACCGTGGTGCTGGCGCACGGCTGGCCCGACTCGCACGTGCTGTGGGACGCGGTGGTGCCGCTGCTGACCGACCGCTTCCGCGTGGTCACATACGACAACCGCGGAGTGGGCCGCTCGTCGTCGCCCCGCAAGATCGCCGACTACACGATGGCCCGCTACGCCGACGACTTCGCCGCCGTGCTCGACGCCGTGAGCCCGGGCCGCCCAGTGCACGTGCTGGGCCACGACTGGGGCTCGATCGCGGTGTGGGAGTACCTGTACCGCGACGACGCGGCCAGCCGCGTGGCGTCTTTCACGTCGGTGTCCGGACCGAGTCTCGACCACCTCGCGGCCTATGTGCTGGGAAACCTGCGGCGTCCGTGGCGAATTCGGCGCTTCTTGTGGGCGCTGGACCAAGCCGTGCGGATCTCGTATCCGATCCCGTTCTCCGTCGGCGCGCTGATTCCCGCGGTCGTGCGACTCATCTGTACCGAGCGCAATTTCAGCCGGCTGATCAGCGTGACTGAAGGCACGCCGCGCTCGCGGATGCACCATGCCGACACATTCGCCAGGGACGCCGCGAATTCGATGAAGGTGTATCCCGCCAACTTCTACCACGCGATCGCCAACGTGCGGTACGACCATTACGTCGACGTGCCCGTCCAGCTGATCGTCAACGCGCGAGATCAGTTCGTGCGCAAGCATTCTTACGACGACGAGTCACGCTGGGTGTCGCGGTTGTGGCGCCGCGACATCAAAGCCGGTCACTGGTCGCCGTTCTCGCATCCGCAGGTGCTCGCCGCGTCGGTGGGTGAGCTGGTCGATGTCGTGGAGGGGCGGCCGCCGTCGCGGGCGATGCGACGTGCCGAAGTCGGCCGGGCGAGGAAGGAATTCGGCGACACACTCGTGTCGGTCACCGGCGCAGGCAGCGGGATCGGTCGGGCAACGGCACTCGAATTCGCCCGGCTGGGAGCCGAATTGGTGGTCAGCGACATCGACGAGGCCACAGTGCGGGAGACCGCGGCGCAGATCGCTGCCCAGGGCGGGATCGCGCACGCTTACACGCTGGATGTGTCCGACGCAGCTGCCGTCGAAGCGTTCGCCGACGAGGTGTGCGCCGAACACGGACTGCCCGACATCGTGGTGAACAACGCCGGTGTGGGTCAGGCCGGCCGATTCCTGGACACTCCGGCCGAGGAATGGGATCGCGTGCTCGACATCAATCTGGGCGGTGTGGTGAACTGCTGCCGCGCTTTCGCGCGCCGGTTGGTGGAGCGGGGCACTGGCGGGCACATCGTGAACGTCGCCTCGGCGGCTGCGTTCGCTCCGCTGCAGTCGCTCAACGCCTATTGCACCAGCAAGGCGGCGGTGTACATGTTCTCCGACTGCCTGCGCGCCGAACTCGACGCCGCCGGAGTGGGTTTGACCACGGTGTGCCCCGGGCCGGTGCAGACCAACATTGTCGGTACCGCGCGGTTCGACGCGCCGCCCGGCAAGGATGCCATTGTCTCCGGCCGGCGCAAGCAGTGGGAAAGGTTCTTTGCCGCAAGGCATTACGGTCCCGATAAGGCGGCGAAGGCGATCGTCTCGGCAGTGCGGAAGAACAAGCCGATCCGTCCGGTGACACCAGAGGCCTACCTGCTGTACGGCACCTCCCGCGTTGCCCCGCAAGCGCTTCGCAGCACGGCCCGCGGCCAGGTCATCTGAGCCCTGAGCCCTGAGCCGCTGAGCCGCGACGGTCAGCCGTTGGCGGCGATGTCCTCGAGGACCGCGAACATCGTGCGCGTCGGCACACCGGTGCCACCCTTGCCGGTGTAACCCCACGGTGCGCCGGTGTTGTACGCCGGCCCCGCGATGTCCAGATGCGCCCACTGCACCCCGTCGGCGACGAACTCGCGCAAAAACGTTCCCGCGACCAGCATTCCGGCGTAGCGCGATCCGCTGACGTTGGCCAGGTCGGCGACCGTGGACTTGAGGTCATCCTTGAGTTCCTCGGGCAGCGGCATCGGCCAGGCGTTCTCGCCGACCTGCTGACTGATTGCGGCCACCCGGTCGCGGAACTGATCGCTGCCCATCACTCCCGGGGTACGCGCACCGAGCGCGACGGTCTGCGCGCCGGTCAGTGTCGACGTCTCGATGAGATAGTCGGGGTTGTCCTCGCAGGCACGCACAATCGCGTCGGCCAGGATCAGCCGCCCCTCGGCGTCGGTGTTGAGCACCTCCACCGTGGTGCCGCCGTACTGGGTCAGCACGTCGCCGGGCCGCTGCGCGGTGCCCGACGGCATGTTCTCGGCCATCGGCACCGTGGCGATGACATCGATCGGCAACCGTTGGCGCGCCGCGAGCACCGTGGTCGCGATGACCGCAGCGGCCCCGCCCATGTCGGAGGTCATGTGGTGCATGTTCTGTGCGGGCTTGATCGAGATGCCCCCCGTGTCGAACGTGATGCCCTTGCCGATCAGCGCGACGGTCTTGCCGCCGCGGCGTTTTGCGCTGCGGTACGTGAGCCGGAGCAGCCGCGGCGGACGAGACGAGCCCTTGCCCACGCCGATGATGCCGCCGTAGCCCTTGCGGGCGAGCACCTTCTCGTCGAGCACCTCGACCGCCAACCCTGTGTCAGTCGCCAAAGCTGCTGCGCGGGAAGCAAATTCGTCTGGAAACAGATGACTGGGCGGGGTGTTGACGAAGTCGCGGGCGGTGGCGACCGCTGCCGCGATCGCAGTGGCGCGCTCGGCTTCGGCCTTGGTCGACGCCTTGGTGTCGGCTGCCAGCACCGTGATCTTGCGCAGCCCCGGCTCCTTCGGCGCCGTTTTGGCGCTGCGGAACTCGTTGAACTTGTAGGCGCCCAAGATCAGCCCTTCGACGGCGGCCCCCAGATCCAGCGCCGACAGCGTCGTGATCACGGTCTGGGCCTTGTCCAGCGATCGGGCGGCGACTCCGGCGGCGCGGCGCACCTTGTCGGCCGGCCAGTCGTCTTTGCGTGGCCCCAGGCCGACGGTGAGGACGCTGGCCACCGGCAGTGCAGGCACCACGACGCGGTGGAGCTGCCCTTCGCCGCCGGTGGCTCCGAGCGCCGCCAGCGCGTCCTCGATGGCGCGGACCGCGTCGGCGTCCAGATACGGTTGCGTGGCCAGTACCGTCGCGCGCTCGTCGGCACTGGCGACCGGCACGACCAGTACGGAGCCGGGCGCACCCCGCTTGGGCAACGACGAACTGACAGCGACCGAGGGTGGTTGGTACCCGAATTGTGTGCTCACGGCCGTCAACCCTAGCGGTCAGCTGAGGCGACGCAGCTGATAAGCCGTCACCGGGGCGTGAAACCTTTTGAGCGTCAACGGCTCCAGCGCGACGGTGGCTTCGTCCGGCAGTTGCTCGTGCAGGATCTGCGTGACGAGGATCTGGCGAGGCTTGGCTGCGGCCACCAGCCGGGCAGCAAGGTTCACCACGTTGCCGAAGTAGTCGCCGTTGATGGCCAGCATGTCGCCGTAGCTCAGCCCGGCGCGCACCTGCAAGCCGGCCTGCTGCGCCTTGGGGTGGTGAACCAGATCCAGCGCGGTCTGGGCGAGACGTTGCGGCGTCGGGCTGACCCACATCACCTCGTCGCCGATGAACTTCACCACCCGGCCGCCGCTGGCGTGCACAACGTCGCTGACCGTGGCGTTGAACTGAGTCAACAACATCGACAGCTCAGCCGGCGGCAGCACCTGCGTGAGCGCGGTGAAACCGGACAGGTCGGCGAACCCCACGCCGCACGCCACGCTGTTGGCTGTCGGATCACGGATGACGCCTTCGAAGTAGGTTCGCGCGCTGACGAGGTGATGGCGGTGAACCACGTCGATCAAGGCGGACAGGCGGGGAATGAATTCTGCGACCGCGCGGTACGCCTGCGCGGTGGCGAGCTCGTCGTGCCCACGCGTGGGCCACCTCGTCGACGGCCACGCCCAGCGCCTCGGCGGCCGTGCCCAAGCTGTAGACGGGCGGCCCGGACCACTGCAGCACGTCGCCGGCCAGGCCGAACAGCCGGCCGCGGCGTTCTGCCTCGACCATCTCCTCGGTGGTGAATCCGAGGCTGTCGAGGTACTTGATCAGACCGGCGCGGTCGCGGGCATTCGCAATTCCGGCGGCTTCGAGCGCGTCGAAATCCACCACCGGTCTAGGGTATCGGCCGTGACGGACATCCAGCACGGGCCGCTTGAAGACCGCCATCGCGAACTGGGCGCCACGTTCGCCGAATTCGGTGGCTGGCTGATGCCCGTGTCGTACGCCGGAACGGTGACCGAGCACAACGCCACCCGCCAGGCCGTCGGGCTGTTCGACGTCAGCCACCTGGGTAAGGCGTCGGTGCGCGGGCCTGGCGCCGCCGAGTTCGTCAACTCCGCATTCACCAACGACCTCCGTCGCATCCGCCCGGGCAAGGCGCAATACACGTTGTGCTGCAACGAATCCGGCGGTGTGGTCGACGACTTGATCGTCTACTACGTCGCTGACGACGAACTGTTCCTGGTACCGAATGCCGCCAACACCGCGGTGGTGGTCGCTGCCCTCAAAGCTGCTGCGCCCGAAGGGATCTCAGTGACGAACGAGCATCGATCATATGCCGTGCTGGCAGTGCAAGGTCCGCGCTCGGCCGATGTGCTCGCCGGACTGGGATTGCCCGTGGACATGGATTACATGGGATTCGTCGACGCGCAGTTCGATGGCGCGCCGGTGCGGGTGTGCCGCACCGGCTACACCGGCGAGCACGGGTACGAGTTGCTGCCGCACTGGGACGCCGCGTCAGCGGTTTTCGACGCGCTGGTCGAGGCAGTGCGCGCAGCTGGGGGCGAGCTGGCCGGTCTGGGCGCACGCGACACGCTGCGCACCGAGATGGGCTATCCGCTGCACGGCCACGAGCTGTCACTTGAGATTTCGCCGCTGCAGGCTCGGTGCGTGTGGGCGATCGGCTGGCAGAAGGACGCGTTCTGGGGCCGCGACGCCCTGCTCGCCGAGAAGCAAGCGGGGCCGCGCCGCGTGTTGAGGGGGCTGCGCGCGACCGGTCGCGGCGTGCTGCGGCCCGAGTTGACCGTGCTGTCCGGTGACACGCCTGTGGGCGTCACCACGTCCGGAACGTTCTCTCCCACACTGAAACTCGGCATCGGGCTGGCGTTGCTCGACACGTCCGCGGGCATCGAGACCGGACAGCGTGTGGACGTCGACGTTCGCGGCCGCAGACTGGAGTGCGAGGTGGTCGATCCGCCGTTCGTCGACGCAAAAACCCGGTAGCGCCCGGACGTACAATCGCCGCATGGAAACCGGCCCTCTCGAGTTCACCGTCGAACGCAACCCGCATCCGGCGAGCGACGAGCAGCGGACCGCGATCATGACGAATCCGCCGTTCGGGCTGCATCACACGGATCACATGGTGTCGATCGACTACACCGACGGTGACGGCTGGCATAACGCGCGGGTGATGCCGTACGGGCCGATCGAGCTGGACCCGTCGGCGATCGTGCTGCACTACGCGCAAGAGGTGTTCGAGGGCCTGAAGGCCTACCGCTGGGCCGACGGGTCCATCGTCTCGTTCCGGCCGGAGGCCAATGCCGCCCGGCTGCGGTCGTCAGCGCGGCGGCTGGCCATTCCGGAGCTGCCCGACGAGGTGTTCATCGAGTCGCTGCGCCAGCTGATCGCCGTCGACGGCGCGTGGGTGCCGCCGGCCGGCGGGGAAGAGTCGCTGTACCTGCGGCCGTTCGTCTTCGCCACCGAGCCGGGACTCGGCGTGCGGCCCGCCAAGCAGTACCGCTACATGGTGATCGCGTCACCGGCCGGGGCCTACTTCCCGCGCGGCATCAAGCCCGTCAGCGTGTGGCTGTCCACCGAGTACGTCCGCGCAGCACCAGGGGGCACGGGTGCCGCGAAGTTCGGCGGCAACTACGCCGCCTCGCTGCTGGCCCAGGCCGAAGCCGCCGCCAACGGGTGCGATCAGGTGGTGTGGCTGGACGCCGTCGAGCGGCGCTACGTCGAAGAGATGGGCGGCATGAACCTGTTCTTCGTGTTCGGCAGCGGCGGCTCGGCGCGGCTCGTGACCCCCGAACTGACCGGCACGCTGCTGCCCGGCATCACGCGAGATTCGTTGCTGCAATTGGCCACCGACGCCGGATTCACCGTCGAAGAGCGCAAGATCGACGTCGATGAGTGGCAGAAGAAGACCGCGGCAGGGGAGATCACCGAGGTGTTCGCGTGCGGCACCGCAGCGGTGATCACGCCGGTGTCGCAGGTCAAGTACAGCGACGGCGAGTTCACCATTGCCGATGGGCAGCCGGGCGAAGTGACGATGGCGCTGCGCGACACGCTCACCGGCATCCAGCGCGGCACGTTCTCCGACACGCACGGCTGGATGGCGCGGCTCGATTAACCAATAGCCAGGCCCAGCGCCGTCAGCGTGGTGGTCAACTCGATTGCCCCGCCGAGAACGTCGCCGGTGACGCCGCCGAACCGGCGCACGGAGTGCGCGACCAGCAGCGCGGAGACGGCGAGCGCCGCCACTACGACGATCGGCCCTTGCCAGAGCAGTGGGGTGGCCAGTGCCGATCCAGCTGCCGCGACGAGCGTCCAGGCCACGACCACCGGCAGCGGCTGCGTGCCTGCCACCAGCCGCCCCAGCACGCTGCCCTGCGCCGCCGGTACGCCGCGCCGAGCCGCCCACACCGCGGCGAGCCGCCCGGTCGTCACCGCCGTCACCACCGCGGCAGGCGAGATGTCGGCGTACGCCAATCCCTGTGCGACCACCACGACGACGACCGCGGCCACCCCGAACGGCCCAGCCGAGCCGTCGCGCATCACCGCCAGCGCGCGCTCGGGCGGCCCGTAGCAACCCAGCGCGTCGGCGGTATCGGCTAGCCCGTCGACATGCAGGCCCCGAGTGGCGGCCAACAGCGCCGCGACCGTCAGCAGACCCGCCAGTGGGCTGTGCTGCCCGAACGCCCACTCAGCCGCCCAAAGCACCCCCGCTGCGAATGCGCCGAGCGCAACACCCACCACCGGAAGAGCGGTGAGCGTGCCGCGCCCCACCGTTGTCCCGCGCAGCGGCACCACCGTCGCGAATCCGAAAGCGCTTGCGACAGAACGGATCACGAGTTCGACGAGACCGAGGCTTCGTCGAACGTCGCCATCGACGCCAGCGTGGCGACCGCTGCCCGCAGGATTGGTAGCGCCACCAGCGCGCCGGTGCCCTCGCCGAGCCGCATGTTCAATTCGAGGATCGGTTCCAGTCCGAGTCGCGTCAGCGCCAGCGCGTGCGCTGGTTCGGTGGAGCGGTGCCCGGCTCGCCACCACTGCCGCGCACCCGGCGCGAGCAGATCGGCCACCAGCGCGGCGGCGGTCACCACGACGCCGTCGAGCAGCACCGGCGTGCGCCGCACCGCAGCCTGCGCATAGAAGCCGGCCATTGCAGCGAGATCCGCACCGCCGCAGTGGGTCAACAGCGCGACCGGATCACCGGCGTGGTGTCGTGCCCGGTACATCGCATTGCGCACGGCGGTGGTCTTGCGCATCCAGGCGGCGTCGTCGATCCCGGTGCCGCGTCCCACCGCCGCCACCGGCTCGGTGCCGGTGATTGCCGTGACCAAAGCCGTTGCGGGCGTGGTGTTTCCGATGCCCATATCGCCGGCGATCAGCAGGTCTGCGCCTGCGTCCACCTCCTCGTCGGCGATCCGCCTGCCAGCTTCGATCGCGGCCCGGGCCTCATCGGTGGTCAGCGGGTCCTCGACCGCGAGGTTGCGGCTGCTGCGGCGGACTTTGTGCGCACCTACCTGCGGGCTCAGCGGCGTTTCGCAATCGACGGCGATGTCGACCACCCGCACGCCGGCGCCGGCGGCTGCGGCGAGCGCGTTGACTGCGGCGCCACCGGCGGCCATGTTCGCCACCATCTGGGCGGTGACCTCCGGCGGGTACGCCGACACCCCGGCCGTCGCCACACCGTGGTCGCCGGCGAAGACCACGACCCGAGCGCGTTCGAATTGCCTTGGCGGGCAGAGACCTTGACAGCTAGCCACCCACACCGACAGTTCCTCGAGTCGGCCGAGCGAGCCGGGCGGTTTGGTCAGCGAATTCTGACGCTTGCGGGCCGCCGCGGCGACCTCGGCGTCGGGCGCAGCGATGTCGGCGAAGTCCGTCATTTCACCGCCACCGGTTGTCCCGCTATCACCAGCACCACGCGGTCGCACACGTCGGCGAGGCGTTGATTGAGCAATCCGAGTTCGTCGGCGAATCGCCGGCCGGATTCGGTGGCGGGCACCACGGTGAGGCCCACCTCGGGGCTGACGACGACCAGTGGCGCGGTGAAAGCCTCCACGGCAGAGAGTAATTCGTCAGCGTCAGCCCGATCGAGGTCGGCCGCCAGCCAGCCGCCGACGTCGTCGACCAGAGTTGCGGTGGTGGGGTTGCGGCGCAACAGCGTTGCGACGTCGGACGTTTCGACCGTCGACCAGTGCTGCGGCCGACGGCTCCGATGCTTGGCGACGCGCTCGGACCATGTGGGATCGAAGTTGGAAGCGGGCCCGGTGGCGATATAGCAGACACGTTCTTCTGCGGTCACGGATTCGGCGATCGCCGCCTCCGCCCATCGTGATTTGCCCGACCGGATTCCGCCGAGCACCAGTGTGCGCACGGCGCTTAGGTTACGGGGTCGCCGCGCTTGACTTGCGGCCGCGGTGCCCGCATCCGGCGCAACTGTGACGCGCGGCTCGCGGCGTAAAACCCCAGCCGCCAACCTGATTCGGTGTTCTTCGGGAACTTTGCGTCGACCAGCTTCTTCACTTTGCGGCTCAAGAGCACCGCGTCGACAAGCATGATCACCACCAACACCAGCATGCCGAGGGAAATCAGCGCGTTCATCTGCGGCGTCGGAATTGCCAGCATCAAAAACACCATGCCGAACGCGACCGGCATGAAAATGCCGAGGAGGTTGCGCCGGGCGTCGACCACGTCGCGCACGTAGCGGCGCACCGGTCCCTTGTCGCGGGGCAGCAGATAGCCTTCGTCGCCCGCCATCATCCGCTCCCGCCGCTGCGCCGACCGCTCGCGCTGCTCGGCGCGGACCTCCCGGCGTTCGGCGCGGGTCAGTTTGCGCCCCGCCACCTCCTTGCGCCGCCGCCTGGCCTCTGCAGCCGTCATCGGGGCGGGCGCCACCGGTCCGCGGCGTCTGGCGGCGTCACGCTTAGGCGTCGGCCGGCCTTTCGGTGCGGTGGTCTTGCGGGCTCCCTGCTGCGCGGCCGAGTCGAGGTCCGACTCGGCGGCATCACCGGCCGGCGGCTCTTGCGTCGACGGCTTCCTGCGGCCCAGCAGACTCACGCCGCCAGGGTACTTGCCCTTACAGTGCGGTGATCATGCGTGTGCTGATCGCTCCCGACTGCTTCGGCGACTCGCTGTCGGCCGTGCACGCCGCCGACGCGATCGCCGCCGGCTGGGCGCGGGCCCGACCTGACGACGAAGTGATCCGCGCGCCCCAATCCGACGGCGGCCCAGGGTTTGTCGACGTGCTCGCCGCCCGGCTGGGCGAGCGCAGGACGACGTGGGTCTCGGGTCCACTGGACGGTGACGTCGCGGCGAGCTGGGTGTTCGACGCCCCGACGGCGTACCTGGAATGCGCGCAGGCGTGCGGCCTGGCGCTGCTCGGCGGGCCGCCGACTCCGCAGACCGCGCTGGCGGCGCACACCCGCGGGGTGGGCCAGCTGATCGCCGCCGCGCTGGACGCCGGAGCCGGCCGCATTGTCGTCGGCCTTGGCGGCAGCGCCACCACCGACGGCGGTCGAGGCATGGTGGAAGCGCTCGCCGCGGACGTCAGTAGCACAGAAAGCTCCAGATTGGCGCGTGCGCGGGACCGGCTGGCCGGCACCGAGTTGATCGCGGCCACCGACGTCGAGCACCCGCTTCTGGGCGCGATGGGTGCCGCGCACGTGTTCGGCCCGCAGAAGGGTGCCGACGCACGCACCGTCGCCGTGCTCGAAGAGCGCCTGACCAGCTGGGCCGACGAACTGGACGCCGTGGCCGGCCGCCGTATCCGCGACCTGCCGGGTGCCGGCGCGGCGGGCGGGCTCGGGGCCGCGCTGCTGGCACTGGGCGCACGCCGGGAATCCGGCGCTGCGGTGATCGCCGCGCACACCGGGCTGGCACACGACCTCGCGGCCGCCGATCTCGTCATCACCGGGGAAGGCCGGTTCGACGATCAGTCGCTGCACGGCAAGGTGATCAGCGCGCTGGCCGCAGCGGCCGGCGGTACCCCGGTTCTGGTCTTGGCCGGGCAGGTGACCCTCGACGAGGTGACGCTGCAGCGGGCCGGCGTCGCCGCGGCATATTCGCTGGCTGAGTACGCGGGCTCGGTGGACGTGGCCATCGCCGACGCGGCGAACCAGTTGACGGGAATGGCTCACAGGGCTGCGCTGGAATACGGGAATAGCGGCTGAACAAGGTACCGTTGAACACGTGAGCTCGAAGGTTCGGGCGAGTCAAGCTTGTTGAGGAGACGCAATGACTGTTCAGGGCGAGTCGGCTACCGGCACGGCCACCCATGGCGTGATCCTGACCGACGCGGCGGCCGCCAAGGCCAAGGCGCTGCTCGACCAGGAGGGCCGTGACGACCTGGTCTTGAGGATTCAGGTGGAGCCCGGTGGCTGCGCGGGCCTGCGGTACAGCCTCTACTTCGACGACCGGTCGCTGGACGGCGATTTGACCGCCGAGTTCGGCGGTGTCACGTTGACGGTGGACCGGATGAGCGCGCCGTACATGCAGGGCGCCACCATCGACTTCGTCGACACGATCGAAAAGCAGGGCTTCACCATCGACAACCCGAACGCCACCGGATCGTGCGCGTGCGGGGACTCGTTCAACTGACGGTCAGTACTGACCCACGCCGCGCAGCAGGTACTGGCACACCAGCACCTGATCCCCCTGGGACAGCAGCTGCGCGGTGGCCTGTTCCTGGCGCTTCTGCGAACCCCTGGTGAGCGGGACGACCTGCATCGAGAACAGCACCTGCGCCTGGTACTGCGACAGGTAGACGATCTTGTCGATCGAGGTCACCTCGACGTTCGAGAACTGCTTGCGAAACGTGTCGGACAGCAGCCGCGCCAACGCCTGGTCTGACCGCTTGTCCTTGACCTTGTCGTAGAGCCCGCACAGCGTATTGCGGGCGACGGTGTCCGAATCGCCTCTCTCCAGGGCGGTGAGGTAGTTCTGGATCACAGATTTGGCCGCAGTTTCGCTGATCCGTCCGCCCGCAGCGGTGCTGCCGTCGCCGGAGCCCTCGTTGACCGCGTACACCACCGCTGTGACTGCGCCGGCCACCACGGCGAGCACCACCAGCACCGCCAGTACCAGCTGCCAGCGTCGCCGGCTCGGATACGGCACCGGCGGCGGCAGCGCACCGGGGTACACCGATGCGGCGGCGGGCTGATCTGGCCTGGGGGACGGGTCGCTATAGTTCGACGGACTAAGGGCAGGGTCGGAGTACTGCTGGTACGGGCCGGCCATGGTACGCAGGCTAGCGTGAAAAGGATGACCACGTGACGATTGCCGTGACCGGCTCCATTGCGACCGACCACCTGATGCGCTTCCCGGGCAGGTTCTCCGAGCAGCTGCTCGCCGACCATCTGCAGAAGGTTTCGTTGAGCTTTTTGGTCGACGATCTGGTGGTGCACCGCGGCGGCGTGGCCGGCAACATGGCGTACGCGATCGGCGTGCTCGGCGGCGATGCCGTGCTGATCGGTGCCGCCGGCATGGATTTCGCGGACTACCGCGAGTGGTTGCAAGAGCACGGCGTCAACTGCGACCACGTGCACATCTCGCAGTCAGAACACACCGCAAGGTTCGTCTGCACCACGGATCTCGAGATGGCCCAGATCGCGTCGTTCTATCCGGGCGCGATGTCGCAGGCCCGGCACATCTCCCTGGAGAAGGTCGTCTCCGCCATCGGCACACCGGATTTGGTGATCATCGGTGCCAACGACCCCGACACCATGTTCCTGCACACCGACGAGTGCCGCAGGTTGGGGCTGGCGTTCGCCGCCGACCCGTCACAGCAGCTGGCCCGCCTTTCCGGCGAGGAAATCCGCAGGTTGATCGACGGGGCCACCTACCTGTTCACCAACGACTACGAATGGGATCTGCTGCTGCAGAAGACCGGGTGGACCGAAGACGACGTGCTGGCGCAAGTCGATCTGCGCGTTACGACATTGGGGCCCAAGGGAGTTGACCTGGTAAGCCGCGACGGCAGCTCATTGCACGTGGGCGTGGTACCCGAGACCAGCAAGGTCGATCCGACCGGGGTCGGCGACGCCTTCCGGGCGGGCTTTCTCACCGGCCGCAGCGCCGGACTCGGGCTGGAGCGCTCGGCGCAACTCGGCTCTTTGGTTGCGGTCTTGGTGTTGGAGACCAACGGAACCCAGCAATGGCACTGGGATCGCGAGGCCGCGTTGTCGCGGCTCGCCGGCGCGTACGGCCAGGACGCGGCTGACGAGATTGCCTCAGCGCTTTAGATCTGGACCGGATACTGGGGTTCGCTGATCTGCGGCACGATGCTGCCCTCGACGAAGATCGCATGCCACAGCATGAAGATCAGCACCGTCCACAGCCGGCGGCTGTGATCGCTGGTGCCGGCCAGGTGCTCGTCGAGCATCCGGCGCACCGCGCCGACGTCGATCAGCTCGTCGGCCTGCGTGGTGGCGATCATCTGGTGCGCCCAGTCGAGTAGCTCACCGGCCTGCAACCAGTGCCGAATCGGCACTGGGAAACCGAGTTTCGGCCGGTGCAGCACATGCGCGGGCACGATCGGCTCCAACGCGCGCCGCAGCGCGTACTTGGTGGTGGTGCGGGTGATCTTCTGCCGCATCGGAAGCCGCGATGCGACCGCGAACACCTCCGGATCCAAGAACGGCACCCGAAGCTCCAGCGAATTGGCCATGGTCATCTTGTCGGCCTTGACCAGAATGTCGCCCCGCAGCCAGGTGAACAGGTCGAGATGTTGCATGCGGGCCACCGGATCCCAGTCACGGGACTGCTCGTACACCGAGGCGGTGACGTCGGTGTGGGTCCATTCCGGCCGGAAGTTCTTCAGCACCGCACGCAGCGCAGGATCGGAGAAGCTGCGCGCGTTGCCGTAGTAGCGCTCCTCGAGGGTTTGCGATCCCCGATGCAGCAGGCTCTTGCCGCGCATGCCTTCCGGCAGCGGTGCGGACACCTTACGCATCGACCGGCGCACCTTCCCGGGAAGGTACTCGAAAGGCTTGAGCGACAAAGGTTCTCGATAGATCGTGTAGCCGCCGAACAGTTCATCGGCGCCCTCGCCCGACAGCACCACCTTGACGTGTTTGCGTGCTTCGCGGGCGATGAAGAACAGCGGCACCAGCGCCGGGTCGGCCACCGGTTCGTCGAGATACCAGACGATCTCGGGCAACGCTTCGACGAACTCGGCGGGGGAGACGACCTTCGAGACGTGCCGGGCGCCGATCGCCTCGGCCGACGCCACCGCGACGTCGACCTCCGAAAACCCTTCGCGCTCAAAGCCTGTGGTGAACGTGATCAGCCGCGGATTGTGACGGATGGCCAGCGCGGCGATGGCCGTGGAGTCGATGCCGCCGGACAGGAAGGCGCCCACAGTGACGTCGGCGCGCATGTGCTTGGCCACCGAGTCCTCGAGCACGGCGGTGATCTCGTCGTAGCGGGCCTGTTCGCTCCCGTTGACGAACGGCACCGCGGCGAACCTCGGCTGGAAGTAGCGGGTGCTCTGCGGCGGCTGCCCAGGGCGGATGACGGCGTAGCAGCCCGATTCCAGGCGTCGGATACCGCGGTGCAGCGTCTCCGGCTCGGGCACGTACTGCAGCACCGTGTAGTGCTGCACGGCGCGTTCGTCGAGCGTGAGGTCGGCGCCCAGCACGCCGGCGAGCTCCTGAAGGCATTTCTTCTCGCTGGCCACCGCGGTGCCGCCCGGTCCGGTCGCCATGAACAGCGGCTTGATACCGAACGGGTCACGTGCGCAGAACAGTTCGCCTCGTGCGGTGTCCCACAACGCGAACGCGAACATCCCGCGCAGCCGCGAGAGCGCGTCGGCGCCCCAGTAGTGATAGGCCGCAATGATCGCCTCGCCGTCGCCGTCGGTGTGAAACACCGCGCCGTGCTCGGCGGCCAGCTGCGCCCGCAACTCCAGGTAGTTGTAGATCTCTCCGTTGAACACCAGCACGTATCGGTCGGCTTCGTCGGCCGGCCCCCAGCGCAGCGGCTGATGGGAGTGCTCGATGTCGATGATCGACAGCCGGTTGAACCCGAACACCACCTGCGTAGACGACCACGTGCCCGGCTCGTCAGGGCCCCGGTGGCGCATCAGATGCGACGCTTCGGCGACCTCGTCGACCAGCTCGGCGGTGCCTCCGGCCGACGGGTCACGCACCAGGGCCAGCAGTCCGCACATCGCGCCAAGTATGGCACCGCGGAGTTGCCCGGTCGCCTCACTGCCTCGACAAGGGGTGGTCTACGCTGCGTAGTAGCAACATCCCAACCGTTCGCCCTGACCACCACAGGAGGCGCCCACGTGAGACGGCTGCGGCTTCTCGGCTTGACGGTCATGCTCAGTGTGGCAGCCGTCACGCTGTCCGGGTGCAACGCCTACGACGCGCTGAAATTGGGCTGGCCGGACGGCATCACGCCCGAAGCCCACGACAACATGAAGCTGTGGATCGGCTCGCTGATCGCCGCGTTCGTCGTCGGGATCATCGTCTGGGGCCTGACGTTCTGGAGCGCGGCGTTCCACCGCCACAAGAAGGGCCAGACCGAGCTGCCGCGGCAGTTCGGCTACAACATGCCTCTCGAGCTGGTGCTGACGGTCACGCCGTTTCTGATAATCGCGGTGCTGTTCTACTTCACCGTCGTCGTGCAGGAACGGATGCTGAACAAGGACCCAGACCCCGAGGTGGTCGTCGACGTGACGGCGTTCCAATGGAACTGGAAGTTCGGCTACCAGAGCGTGAACTTCAAGGACGGCACCTACCGCAAAGACCTCGCCGACAACGAGCGCAAGCTGGCTCAGGCCTCGAAGCCGGAAGGTAAGGACAAACACGGCGAGGAGCTTGTCGGGGCGATCCGCGGCAAGAATCCCGAGGACCGCAGCTACCTCAACTACGACAAGGTCGAGACGCTGGGCACCAGCGACGAGATCCCGGTCCTCGTGCTGCCCGCGCACAAACGCATCGAGTTCCAGCTGGCCTCGGCCGACGTGGTGCACTCGTTCTGGATCATCGACTTCCTGTTCAAGCGCGACGTGCTGCCCGACCCGGACGCCAACCACACCGACAACAAGTTCCAGGTCTCCGAGATCGAGAAGACCGGCGCGTTCGTCGGGCGCTGCGCGGAGCTGTGCGGCACCTACCACGCGATGATGAACTTCGAAGTGCGCGTGGTGGAGCCCAACGACTTCAAGGCCTACCTCGACGCCCGGCTGGCCGGAAAGACCAATTCGCAGGCGCTGCAGACGATCGGGCTGCCGCCTGCGGCCATCACCACCAAACCGTTCGACACGCGCCGGGGTGAACAGTCCCTGTCGGCGCCGAAGTAAGGACACGCCATGCATATCGAAGCCCGGCTGTTCGAGATCCTGACGGCCTTCTTTGCGCTGGCAACAGTGGTCTATGCGTTTCTCACCGCGTATTTCTTCTCGGGCGGCGTCGAGTGGGCGGGCGTGACCGCACTGGTGATGACCACCGGACTGACGTTGATCATCGGAACCTTCTTCCGGTTCGTCGCGCGTCGGCTCGACACCCGGCCCGAAGACTACGAAGACGCCGAGATCGCCGACGGCGCAGGGGAATTAGGCTTCTACGCGCCGCACAGCTGGTGGCCGATCATGGTGGCACTGGCCGCCTCGGTGGCCGCGGTGGGGGTGGCGTTGTGGCTGCCGTGGCTGATCGTCGCCGGCGTGGTGTTCGTGCTCAGCGCGGCGGCCGGTCTGGTGTTCGAGTACTACGTCGGGCCCGAGAAGCACTAGCGGCCGTCCCAAGGTCACAATCCGGCTCCAAGTTCCGGCCGGGAGGCTGCGGGAGGAGTCGACCGCCCGGTGCCGTTGGGTAGTGTTGCCACGGGCATTCTGCGTGGCCCGCGCACCTGTAGAGCGGTAACTGAGAAGGAATCTAGAGATGAGCGGGCCGAATCCCCCAGGGCCTGAGGAGTCTTTCGGGGATGAGCCAGGCGGCGAGACCACCGACACAGGATTCTCCCGGGCTTATTCGGCTCCCGAGTCCGAACAATTCACCAGCGGCCCCTACATTCCCGCCGACCCGGCGCTGTACGACTACGACGTTTACGACGCGCCCGGATACGAGGAGCCGCCGCCGCCGCGCTGGCCGTGGGTGGTCGGCATAGCCGCCATCCTGGCCGCCGTCGCGCTGGTGGCCTCGGTGTCGCTGCTGGTGTTTCCCAGCCTCACGTCCAACCAGGCCGCGCCCTCCACCACGAAACCCTCGACGCCGCCGGTGCAGGACGAGATCAGCAAGTCGACGCCGCCTCCGCCGCCGCCGACCAGTGAGCCGCCTCCGCCGCCGCCCCCGACCGAGACGATCACCGTGACGTCCGAGGCGCCGCCGCCTCCGCCGCCGCCGAGCTCGGAGGCGCCCCCGCCGCCGCCGGCACCGTCGGCCGCACCGAGCAGCAGCGCACCCCCGCCGCCGCCGACCACTACGACCACCACCCCGGCCGGTCCGCGGCAGATCACCTACTCGGTGACCGGCACCAAGGCGCCCGGCGACATCATCACGATCACGTTCACCGACGCGTCCGGCCGCAGCCGCACCCAGCGCAACGTGTACATCCCATGGTCGTTCACACTCACCCCGATCTCGAATTCGGAGGTCGGTTCGGTCGAGGCGTCCAGCTTGTTCCGGCTGAGCAGGCTGAACTGCTCGATCACCGCCAGCGATGGGACAGTCCTGTCCCAACGAACCGACAACTCCCCAGTGACGAGCTGCTGATGGACCGATCCGATACCGTTTTTCGCACCCTGCTGATCGCCTGCGCGGTGGTCTGGCTTGCCGTGATCGGAGTCAGCGTCGCGGCGATCGTCGCGCTCGTCGAACTCGCCTCCGGTAGGGCGGGGGACCAGGCCGCCGACTCCGGCACGCCGTGGGGTCTCTACGTCGTCATCGCAGTCTCGGCGGTTTTCATCTTGGCGTCAATTCCGTTGCTGCTGAGGGCCCGTCGTGAAGCACAGCTGGAACCACCGCGCCGCGCGCCGGCGCCACCTCCTCCGGCGTATCCGCCCGTCGAGGCGACCACCGAGAAATTACGCGTGTTCGGGTCGGTCACCGACCCGGCACAGCGGCAAGCCGGGGGTGACCCTGCGGCGGCGTCGTCCAGAGTCGGTGGCCTGTCCGATGACGAGATGGACCACGTGTGGCTTCGCTTCACGCTGTCGATGGCCACGGCGATCGGCGCGGCGACCTTGGCGGTCGCGACGGCTACCTATTTTCTGGGCGTCCAGCAGGACAGTTCTGCATGGGCCGCGCTGACACTGGCGGGCATCATCACCGTGCTGATGCCGCTGATTCCATGGCGGCAGCTGCGTCGGCTGGACGCGTCAGTGGTGTCCGTTCGGTGACTCGCCGTCCCGCGACCCGTTCAACCCGTTGACGCTTTCCTGACGCTCGCGCACCGCGATGAGCGCCCGCTGTTCGGCGGCGTGCTGCGCCTCGGCCAGCGCCTGCTGCTCCGCCGGCGGGTCGGCCGTCAACAGGCTGCCCAGGCCAGGTGCACCGCCCAGGCCCAGCTTGTTCATCCGCTTGGGCACCGGGGCGCCCTGGTACTCCAGCGGAATGGGGTGGCCGTGCTCGTCGACCGGTCCGAGCGGCTGATGCAGTTCGATGTACGCGCCGTGCGGCAGCCGCTTGATGATGCCGGTTTCCACCCCGTGCTCGAGCACCTCACGGTCGCTGCGCTGCAGCGCAATTGCCCAGCGGTAGGCAATGAAGTACACGATCGGCGGCAGCACCACCATTCCGATCCGGCCGATCCACGTGGTGGCGTTCAGCGAAATGTGGAACTTCAGCGCGATGATGTCGTTCATCGCGCTCATGGTCAGCACCATGTAGAACGCGATCGCCATCGCGCCGATCGCGGTGCGCACCGGCACGTCGCGCGGCCGCTGCAGCAGGTTGTGGTGAGCGTCGTCCTTCGTAGCCTTCTTCTCGATGTAGGGCCACAGCGGGAGCAGCACGAACACCAGGCCCATGAGCAGCGCCACCCAGACCGGCGCGGGGATGGTGTAGTGGCCGATGTAGATCTCCCATGGCGGGAAGATGCGAGCCAATCCCTCGGTCCACATCATGTAGAAGTCGGGCTGCGAGCCTGCGGACACCTGCGACGGCTTGTACGGGCCGAGCTGCCAGATCGGGTTGATCTGCAGCAGGCCGCCCATCAGTCCCAGGATGCCGACGACGATCGCGAAGAACGCGCCCGACTTGACCGCGAACACCGGCAGAATCCGCACCCCGACCACGTTTTGTTCCGTGCGGCCCGGGCCGGGGAACTGCGTGTGCTTCTGGTACCAGACCAGCGCGAGGTGAACACCGATGAGCGCCAAGATGATTGCCGGGAACAGCAGCACATGCACGACGTACAGCCGCGGGATCAGGATGTCGCCGGGGAAGTCACCGCCGAACAGCGCCCAATGCAGCCAGGTGCCGATCACCGGCATTCCCAACGTGATCGAGCTCAGCGCGGCGCGCAGGCCGATGCCCGACAGCAGGTCGTCAGGCAGCGAGTAGCCGAAGTAGCCTTCGAACATCGCCAGGATCAGCAGCAGCGACCCGATCACCCAGTTCGCTTCGCGTGGCTTGCGGAACGCGCCGGTGAAGAAGATGCGTGCAAGGTGCACCATGATCGCCGCCGCGAACATCAATGCGGCCCAGTGATGGATCTGCCGCACGAACAATCCGCCGCGGACCTCGAAGCTGATGTCCAGCGCGCTCTCGTACGCACGCGACATCTGCACGCCGTTGAGTGGTTGGTACACACCGTGATACGTGACTTCGGTCATCGACGGGTCGAAGAACAGCGTCAGGTAGACGCCGGTCAGCAACAGCACGATGAACGAATACATCGCGATCTCGCCGAGCAGGAACGACCAGTGGGTGGGGAAGACCTTGTTGATCTGGCGCTTCATCCCCGCGGCGAGGTGGTAGCGCTGATCCATCGCCTCCGCCTGATGGGCGGCGATGTCACCGAGTTTCGGGGGTTTCAGTGAAGGACTCATGTTGTCTTCCGTTCCCAGAATGCCGGCCCAACGGGCTCGATGAAGTTGCCGTTGGCTACCAGATACCCGTCCTTATCGACCGTGATCGGCAGCTGCGCCAATGCCCTGGCGGCAGGGCCGAAGATGGGCTTGGCGAAGTGCAGCAGGTCGAATTGCGACTGATGGCACGGGCACAGGATGCGGTAGGTCTGCTGCTCGTAGAGCGAGGCGGGGCAGCCCAGGTGCGAGCAGACCTTGGTGAACGCGAAAAGGTCGCCGTAGTTGAAGCTTTCCTGCCCTTGGCGTTTGACGACCTTGTGCATGTCATTGGGCTTGATCCGGATGAGCATCACCGGATTGCGAACGCCCATCGCGATTTCCGTGAGCTTCTCGTGCGACTCGACGGTGCTGCCGTCGCCGTCCGACTCCCGCCACGGGAACACGGTCATCATGCCGCCCGCGTCGAGGTCCTCCGGCCGCACCTTGATGAACGGCGACTCACCCGGCCGGCCCGTGGCAGTCGCCAAAAAGATCGTCTCGCCCTTGTACCGCGGCGTCCATCCCGACGTCCACAGCACCGCGGTGGGCCCTTCGGAGGTTTGCACCACCGGCTTCCACGGATTCTTGATGAGGCCACCGATGAACGCCACCACGGTGCCCAACCCGAAGGCGCCCAGGGCGACTCCGAACGAGGTCTTGATCACCTTGCGGCGGCCAATCGTCGAAGCGTCCAAGGTCTCGGTCAGCTCGGCCACGATGGTCTTGCGATTGACCTCGGACGACGGCCCGTCGTGGCGGTCCTGCACCACGATCTCTTCCGGGATGAACCGCTTCTGGTAGAGCACGGCGCCTATGCCGATCGACAGGATCGACAAGCCGAACGTCAGCCCGTACAGAGGCGTGGTCAAGGTGTAAAGCAGGCTGCCGGGAGCGTTCTGCGGCTTCCACTCCCACGGCCAGAACAAGAAGATCAGCAGAAGCGCCAGACCGGAGAAGCCGCCGAGCAGCAGCCAGAACGCGACCCCCCGCTCCGCGCGCTTTTCGGCGCGCGTGCCCTCCACCGGCCAGCGCGGCTCCTTGTAGAGGACCTCGACACCGTCGAGTTTGGTGCCGAGCCGCACCAGCTCGTCGCGGTCCATCTCATTGAGCTCTTGATCGCTGGGCACCTTCGGCGTTTCCGTCATGTTGAGCGTGCTCCGATCCACAGGGCGGCGGCGATAACTCCCACGATTCCTATCAACCACATCGCCCAGGCTTCCGACGTCGGCCCGAACCCACCCAGGCCGTACCCGCCCGGGTTCGGGACCTCAGAAGCCATCTTCACGTAGGCGATGATGTCCTTTTTCTCCTCCGGCGTGAGCTGGCGGTCGGAGAACTTCGGCATGTTCTGAGGTCCGGTGAGCATCGCAGTGTAGATCTGTGCCGGGTTCGGCTCGGCCAGGTCCGGGGCATACTTCCCCGACGAAAGCGCACCCCCCTTCCCGGTGAAGTTGTGGCAGGACGCGCAGTTCAGCCGGAACAGGTCGCCGCCACGGGCGACGTCGTCGCCGATCAGCGACTCCATCGCGATCTTGCCGTTCTGGTCGCGCGGCACCGTCGGACCGCCGCCGTTGGCCTGTACGTAGGCCATCAGCGCGTCGATCTGGTTCTCGTCGAAGGCTGGCGGCTTGCGGGGCGCCTGCTGATTCTGGCTGGCCAGCGGCATGCGCCCGGTGGACACCTGGAAGTAGACCGCCGCCTCACCGACGCCGACCAGGCTGGGGCCGCGCTCAGCGATGCCCTGCAGGTTCGCCCCGTGGCAAGACACACAGGACGTCTCGTAAAGCTGCTTGCCGTTGCGCACCAGCGCCTCTTGGGACTGGTCGGCGACGGCCACCTGCGGCTTGGGGGTGAGCGTGGCGGCCAAGCCACCGGCAATGAACAGCGCGGCCAACAGCAGCAGGCCGGCCGACAGCCGTCGGCGCAGCCGCCGACGGGACCGGCTGGTCGGGCCGAACCGGGCAGAAGCCGTCTTGCTCTTCGCGTCCGCGCCTGACAACTGGGCTCCCTTCACCTTCCCTGTGCTGCGGGTCATCGGACGAAGTAGATGGTGGCGAACAACGCGATCCAGACGATGTCGACGAAGTGCCAGTAGTACGAGACGACAATCGCCGCGGTGGCCTGCGCAGGAGTGAACTTGCTCAGTGTGGTGCGGATCAGCAGCAAGATGAACGCAACCAACCCGCCGATGACGTGCAAGCCGTGAAATCCGGTGGCCAGGTAGAACACCGAGCCGTAGGCGCTGCCGGGGATGGTGGTGCCGTGCTGCACCAGGTGGATGTACTCGTAGCCCTGGCCGGCGATGAAGAAGGCGCCCATCAGGAACGTGACCACATACCAGCGGCGCAGCCCGAACACGTCCCCGCGCTCGGCGGCGAACACGCCCATCTGGCAGGTGAACGACGACGCGATCAGCACCAGCGTCACCGGAACCGCCTGGTACAGGTTCAGTTCGGTGGGCGGCGGCGGCCAGTTGCCTGCGGCCTGGGCACGGGCAGTGAAGTACATCGCGAACAATCCAGCAAAGAACATGAGTTCGCTGGAAAGCCAGACGATCGTGCCGACACTGACCATGTTCGGCCGGTTCAGGGAATGTACTCGCGACGTGATCGCGGTTCCGGAGGTCCCTACAGCGCTCGTCACAAAAGAAGTATGACGCTTTGTAGTTGTCGGATTCCAGCGGGGGACCCTTTTGGTCACAAAGTGATCGCACGTGGGACCATCTGCGCGTGACGGCATTGTCGTGGCCGCAGGTGCTCGCAGCGCTGACCTCCGGGAATGAGCTCCAACCCGGAGGCGCGGCCTGGGCTATGGAGCAGGTGATGACGGGCGCGGCCACCCCCGCTCAGATCGCCGCGTTCGGTGTCGCGATGAAGATGAAGGGCCCTACCGCCGCCGAAGTCCGTGAGCTCGCCGACACCATGCTGGCACACGCGCGCAGACTGCCGGGGACGCAGCTGGGGTCGGACGCCGTAGACGTCGTCGGCACCGGGGGCGACGGGTCCAACTCCGTCAACCTGTCGACGATGGCTGCAATCGTGGTGGCTGCCAACGGTATTCCGGTGATCAAGCACGGCAACCGCGCCGCGTCGTCGCGCAGCGGCGGCGCAGACGTGCTGGAGGCGCTCGGCGTGCGCATCGACCTGTCGCCCGACGACGTCGCGCGCAGCCTCACCGAGGTGGGCATCGGGTTCTGCTTCGCGCCGCTGTTTCACCCGTCGTTCCGCCACACCTCTGTCGCGCGGCGCGAGGTCGGCGTCCCCACGGTGTTCAATCTCCTTGGGCCGCTGACCAATCCGGCGTTGCCGCGAGCCGGTCTGGTCGGTTGTGCGTTCGACGAGCTGGGCGAGGTGATGGCCGGCGTGTTCGCCGAGCGCGGGTCCAGCGTGTTGGTGGTCCGCGGCGACGACGGCCTCGACGAGCTCACCACGACCACCACGAGCACGGTCTGGCGGGTGCGGGCCGGGACGGTGACCAAGCTGAGCTTCGACCCCAGCGAGTTCGGGATCGCCAAGGCCGAGTTGGCGCACCTGCTCGGCGGCGACGCCGAGCAGAACGCCGAGGTCGCCCGATCGGTGCTGGCCGGCGCCGCCGGCCCGGTGCGCGACGCGGTGCTGCTCAATGCCGCCGGGGCGATGGTGGCGCACGCCGGGCTAGCCGGCGACGTCGAGTGGCGTTCCGCCTGGGAGTCGGCGTTGCAGCGGGCCGCTACCGCGATCGACTCGGGGGCGGCCGAACACCTGCTCGCGCGTTGGGCGCGGTTCACACAGAAGGTCTAGCGTCCCTTCGAACGCTTGAATGTCTTGCTCCGCAGCCAGTTTGGCCGAGCGCGCAGCCGCGGCCCAGGCCGCCCACGGGCCCGCGCTGGCCATCGGGACCGCATAGCCGCGTTCGGTCCGCACAATCCGCACGCCGGGCCTCTCGAGCCATCGGGCGATCAGCGCGGACTCTTCGACTAGCGCGCCACCGAGCGGCGCGTCGGCCGGCAGAACCGTCTGCGCACCCGCGCACGCCGCGTCGACCACCGGCATCGGCGGCACGCCGCGTGGCGCGGTGACGGCGGCGGCCAGTTGGGCGTGCCGGATCACCGCGATGTGCCAGCCGCCCTCGCCGTCGGGCGCGGCTGCGACGAGCTCGGGGATCTCGGCGAACGCGCGCAGCCGCTGTGCCCGCCACAGCACCTCGACCGCCGCGGCCGCGTGATCCCGCAGCCGGCCGGCTGATTCGTAGTGGCCTCGCGCGGCGAGTTCGGCGATCCGCTCCGCGATCGCCGCCAGCGCTGCGTTGTCGCGGCCGTCGATCAGCGCTTCGGCGCGTCGCGGAGCGTCGGCGTAGTCGGCAGCCGAAAGCCCGCGGGTCGCCGGGCAGGGTGACACCTCCCGTTCGGGGCAGCTCGGGCCGTGGGTGGCGGAGCGGCCCAGCCGTGTGCTGCAGGTGCGCACTCCGGTGAACCGCGCCAGCAGTGCAGCGGCGTCGGCGGCGTCGGTGCGGGAGCGAAACGGGCCGACGACGCGGCTGCTCCGCGGTTCCCGGACCACGGTCAACCGCGGGAACGCCTCGTCGGACAGCGTCAGCCACCACCAGCGGCGCGGGAACCGTGAGCGCCGGTTGTAAGGCGGCGCGTGCGCGGCCAGCAGCCGCAGCTCGCGCACCCCGGCCTCCAGCGCATGCGCGCACTCGACCACGTCGACGCCGGTGGCCAGCGTCACCATCTCGCTGATCCGCGCCCGGCTATCGGCGCCGGTGAAGTACTGGCTGACACGGCGTTTGAGGTTCACCGCGGTGCCGATGTAAAGAACTTCTGCTGCCGGGCCGCGGAACAGGTACACCCCCGGCCGCGGCGGCACGCCGTCGGCCAGCACGCGTTTACGTCGTTGCGCCGCAGTGACATTCGGCAGATACGCCCGCAGGTCGGTGTAGGTGTGCACGCCCTGGTTGCCCACCCGCTCGATGAGCGCGTGCAACACGTCGACGGTGGCGCGCGCGTCGTCGAGCGCGCGGTGGGTGGGCTGACACGAAACCGAGAACAGCTTGGCGAGCGCGGCCAGCCGCACGCTGGGCGCCTCCTCCCGCGACAGCACCCGTCGGGCCAGCCGCACGGTGCACAGCACCGGCGCACGTGGCCATGTGATGTCGCAGCGCCGCGCCGCAGCCTTGAGGAAACCGACGTCGAATCCGGCGTTGTGGGCGACCAGCACGGCGCCGCGGGCGAACTCGAGGAACATGGGCAGGACTGCGTCGATTTTCGGTGCGTCCGAGACCATCGCGCTGGTGATGCCGGTCAGCTGCACGATCTGCGGTGGGATCACGCAACCGGGGTCCACCAGCGTCGCGAACTCGCCGAGCACCACGCCGCCCCGCACCTTGACCGCCCCGATCTCGGTGATCGCGTCGGTGGCCCGCCCGCCGGTGGTCTCGAGATCAACCACCACGAACGTGGTTTGAGCCAGCGTCACTTCCGCCGCAGGGTCCACGTCGGCGAAGCTGAGCTGCTCCATGACCATTGACGCTAGGCAGGGGCACTGACACCGCCCGGGATTTGCGCGGAACCTGTCGGTGGGTGTCGCTACCGTCGCGGCCATGATCATTGACTGCGACGACTGCGCCGTGCGGGGCGCCGCCTGCAAGGAATGCGTGATCAGTGTTCTGATCGGTGTTCCGGGCTCACTTCAAGACGACGAGTGCGCGGCGCTGGAAGCGCTTGCCGAAGCGGGGCTTGCGCCGCGGCTGCGGCTGGTTCCGATTCGGCGGCGGGAAGACCCTGGCGTTGCGTGACTTCTAAGATTGCCTCTTAGATTCGCCTGCCTGTTGGACAAGGTGGATGCCGTTTCGTAACCTATCTGAGACCTAAGCAGCTACGGGCCTCGGCCACGGCACTCGAAGGATTCTCCGACTTTGAGATCTGATCGTGCGCGGTGGATCAGCCGCCGTTCCAGGCGATCGATAATCGTTGCGACAGCAGTACTTTCATTATTCGGCAGCATCCTCGCGGGCAGCGGGCATGCCGATCCGGCTGACGACGCGTTGGCCAAACTCAACGAACTGTCACGGCAGGCTGAGCAGACCACCGAAGAGATGCACACGGCCCAGCTTGATCTGGACCGCAAGCTCGCCGCGCAGAAAGCCGCCGAGCAGAAACACGACGCCGACGTGGCGGCCGTCGAGTCCGCCAAGGCGCAACTGACGGGATATCAGGCCACGGTCGACAAGCTGGCCGCGGCGATGTACATGGGCGGCCACACCGACAGCTTCAGCGCGATGATGACCGCCGATTCGCCGCAGCACCTCATCGACCAGATGACCGCACAAGAGGTGGTGGCCAGCGAGATGTCGGCGCAGATGGCCAGCTACCGTTCGCTGAGCCAGAAGGCCGCCGCGGCCGAGGCGGCGTCGGCCAAGTCCGCTGATGCGGCCCGCGTCGCCGCCGAGCAGGCCGCCGCAGTGCGCGCCGACGTGCAGGCCAAGCAAAGCAAGCTGCAGACGCAGATCGCGGTGGTCAAGTCGCAGTACCTGGCGCTCAGCCCCAACCAGCGGGCCGCATTGGGCGCTCCGCCGCAGGCGCAGGCCACGCTGCCCGACGCGCCGGAGGCGCTGCCGAACCTGCCGCCGCCGGACGTCTCGATCAACGCGATGCCCGCTCCCGAGGGCGCCGTGCCGCCCAACGGCGACGTCGCCGCGCCGGGCGGCTCGCCGGAGGCCGCGATCGTCGTGCAGGCTGCGCTGAGCCGAATGGGTTCGCCGTACTCGTGGGGCGCCGAGGGCCCCAACGCGTTCGACTGCTCGGGCCTGGTGAAGTGGGCATTCCAGCAGGCCGGTGTCTCGCTGCCGCATTCCAGCCAGGCGCAGGCCGCCGGCGGGCAGCCGGTGTCGCTGTCGGACATGCAGCCCGGTGACGTCGTCACCTACTACGGCGACGCGTCGCACGTCGGCCTCTACATCGGCGACGGGATGATCGTGCACGCGTCCACCTACGGCACACCGGTGAAGGTGGCGCCAGTGGGCAATGCGCCGATCTACAACGTCCGCAGGTACTGAGCACCCGCACCGGCGCCTGCTGACCGCCGCTCTGGGCCTGATCTTGGTCGGCCAGATCGTAGCGGCCGCACTGTTGCTCGGCCGCTCACCCGCACCGACCGCCGCTCCTGCGCACATGATGCGGCTCGTCGACCGCGGCGCGCCCGCAGAACTGCCGGGCCGCATCGCCGCGGAGATGCCCGACGCCGTCGCCGCGGTGTCGGCTTTCTGGGGCGACGACTGGCCCCGCGAAATCGTCGTCGTCACCACCGGCAGCGACACCGACTTCGCCAGCCAGACCGGGCAGCCGAACCGCGACTGGACCGGAGTGGCCGCGGTCGCGGTGGCCGACCACGTGGACGTCGGCCGGCGCGAAGCGTCCGGGCAGCGGATCGTGTTCGCCCCCGGCGCCGCTGCGATGAGCCGGCACGCCTTGCGGATTGTGTTGCGCCACGAGCTTTTTCATTACGCCGCCCGAGCCGATACGACGCTCGACGCGCCGCAGTGGCTGACCGAGGGCGTCGCCGACTACGTCGCGCGCGGCCCTGCGACGCCGCCCGGGCAGACCGCGGTGCCGGCACGGCTGCCGTCGGACGCAGAACTCGACTCGGTCGGCGCGGGCCGGTCGGCGGCCTACGACCGCGCTTGGTGGTTCGCGACGTTCATCGCCGACGCGTACGGCACGCCTGCGCTGCGCCGGCTCTACCTATCGGGTGGAGACCCGCAGGCCACGCTGGGAGTGGGATGGGACGTGCTGCTTGCGCGCTGGCAGCGCTGGCTCGCTGGGTAGATTGGTCAGCCGTGTCGCGGGTCCTGCTGGTCACCAACGACTTTCCTCCGCGTCCCGGCGGCATCCAGGCCTATCTCGAGGCGCTGACGCATCACCTGGCCCAGACGGCTGCGCACACGCTGACGGTCTATGCGCCGCACTGGAAGCGCGCGGAAAGCTACGACCGGAACGCCCCGTTCGACGTCATCCGCCACCCAGGGACGCTGATGCTGCCGGTTCCCGACGTCGACGCGCGGATGCGCGCACTGATTGCCGAACGGGGCATCGAGACCGTGTGGTTCGGGGCAGCCGCGCCGCTGGGGCTGCTGGCGCGGCGTGCCCGCAAGGCCGGTGCGCGGCGGGTGCTGGCCAGCACGCACGGGCACGAAGTGGGCTGGTCGATGTTGCCGGTGGCGCGTTCGGCGCTGCGCCGCATCGGCGAGGACAGCGACGTGGTGACCTACGTGAGCCGCTACACCCGCGACCGGTTCGCGTCGGCGTTCGGCCCCAGGACGTCGCTGGAACACCTGCCGCCGGGCGTCGACGCGGACCGGTTCCGTCCCGACCCGGCCGCGCGAGCGGAGATGCGCACGCGCTACGGGCTGGGGCAGCGGCCGGTGATCGTCTGCCTGTCGCGGCTGGTGCCGCGCAAAGGCCAGGACATGTTGATCCGCGCGCTCCCGGCGATCCGGTCGCGGGTCGACGGCGCGGCGCTGGTGATCGTCGGCGGCGGCCCGTATCTGGACAGGCTGCGCCGGCTCGCCCGCGGCACCGGCGTCGACGAGCACGTGACATTCACCGAAGGTGTGCCGGCCGCTGAGCTGCCCGCCCATCATGCGATGGCAGACGTGTTCGCGATGCCCTGCCGCACCCGTGGCGCCGGACTCGACGTGGAGGGGCTGGGCATCGTGTACCTGGAAGCGTCGGCGACGGGAGTGCCCGTGGTGGCCGGCCGGTCCGGGGGAGCACCCGAGACAGTGCAGGAAGGCCGCACCGGGTTCGTCGTCGACGGTCGCTCGACCGACCAGATCGCCGACGCGCTCAGCCGCATCCTGGCCGACAGGGATCTGGCGGATCGCATGGGCGCGGAAGGGCGGCGCTGGGTGCTGGACCGCTGGAACTGGACTCGGCAGGCCGCGCGGCTCGCCGAACTGCTCTAGGCACCGGCTAACCTTTCGTCATGCGTCAGTACTTCTCTCGCTGGAAGCAGCCGACGAGGAGGGACATCACCGCCGCCATCCTGGTGTGCGGCCTGGCGGTGATCGGCATTTCCTGGGGCGTCAACGAAGCGGAGAAGCACTCTCAAGAAGCCAAGAAGGCCAAGTACGAGAACTGCTTGCACGAAGCCGAGGCCAAGCACGTTCTCCCGCTGGCGAGCCTCGACGAGATCGAGGCGTGCAAGTACCAGGCCGGCTTCAAGTAGGCCGCGTCAGCGGTAAAGCGCCTCGATCTGGTCGGCGAACTTCTCCGCGACCACCTTGCGCTTGACCTTCAGCGTCGGCGTCAGCTCGCCCGTGTCCACGGTGAAATCGACCGGCAGGATCGTGAACTTGCGGATCGCCTCCGCCTTGGAGACGGCGCGGTTCGCCTCCTTGACCGCAAGATCGATTTCGGCGCGCAGGTCCGGGTCGTCGGCGAGTTCTTCCACCGAAGCGCCGGCCGACTTGCCGTGGTGCTGCTTCCACACGTCGAACGCTTCCGGATCGAGCGCGATCAGCGCGCCGATGAACGGCTTCGCGTCGCCGACGGCCATCGCCTGGCTGATCAGCGGGTGCGCGCGCAGCTGGTCCTCGAGCACCGCCGGGGCGACGTTCTTGCCGCCCGCGGTGACGATGATCTCTTTCTTGCGGCCGGTGATCGACAAGAAGCCGTCGGCGTCGATGCTGCCCAGATCGCCGGTGTGAAACCAGCCCTCAGCGTCGATCGCCTCGCGGGTGGCCTGCTCGTTGTGCCAATAGCCGGCGAAGACCACCCCGCCTTTGACCAACAGCTCGCCGTCGTCGGCCAGCGCAATGCTGTTGCCGGGCAACACTTTTCCTACAGTGCCGACCTTCAGGTCACCAATCCGGTTCACGGTGATCGCGGCGCTGGTCTCGGTGAGGCCATAGCCCTCGTAGATCGAGACGCCGACACCGCGGTAGAAGTGGCCCAGCCGCGCGCCCAGCGGCGCGCCGCCCGAGATCGAGGCCCGGCAGTTTCCGCCCAGCGCGGCGCGCAGCTTGCCGTAGACCAGGCGGTCGAACAACGCGTGCTGGGCACGCAGCAGCAGCGACGGCCCGCCGCTGTCTTGGCCTGTTCTGCTCCTCACGTCCGCGGTCGCCTTGCTCCAGTCGATCGCGGTCTTGGCGGCCAGGTCGAAGATCTTGCCCCGGCCGGAGTCGCGGGCGTTGAGTTCGGCTGTGTTGTAGACCTTTTCGAACACACGTGGTACCGACACCACGACGGTCGGCTTGAACACTCCGAGCATCGGCACCAAGTTCTTGATGTCGCTGGTGTAGCCCAGAGTCACCTTGTTGGCGAACGCGGTCATCGACAGCGCGCGGGCCAACACGTGAGCCAGCGGCAAAAAGATCAGCAGCCGCTCACCCTTGCGCAGCAGCGTGGGAAAGCACGCCGACGCTCCGCGGATCTCGTGCACCAGATTCGAGTGCGTCAGCTGCACGCCCTTGGGTCGGCCGGTGGTGCCCGAGGTGTAGATCAGCGTGGCCGGATCAGAGGCGCGCAGCCCGGCCAGCCGGACGTCGAGCTCGCCGGCGTCCACGGAGCTGCCGGCCTCAGAGAGCTCGTCGAGCGCCGACCGGCCCGATGACTCGATTCGCAGCACCTTGCGCAGCGACGGCAGCTCGTCGGCGAGTTCCTTGACGGTCTGGGCGTGCGCTTCGTTCTCGGTGAACGCAAGCACTGCCCCGGAGTCCTCCAGCACCCAGCGCACCTGGTCCGGTGAGCTGGTCTCGTAGATCGGCACAGTGACCGCCCCGACCGACAGGATCGCGTAGTCGAGGATCACCCACTCGTAGCGGGTGGCCGACAGGATCGCCACCCGGTCGCCGGCGTTGACGCCCTCGGCGATCAGTCCCAAGGCAGCCGCGCGGATCTGCGCGGCGGCCTGTGCGCACGTCACGTCCGTCCACGCCCCGTCGACGAGCCGTTGGAAGATCACGTGATCGGGGTCGCGTCGCTCGTGCTCGAACACCGAGCTGGCAACATTGTCGTCTTCCGCGACGGAAAACGACGCCGGAAGGCTCACTTCACGCACGATCACGGACCTTCTTTCAGCGGCGGGTGACTATCGTGTTCAGCCTAGCGAGCAGGTAGTGGACGGGATTCATCGCCGGATTGAGAGAGGCCATGCACAGCATCCAGATTGCCGACGAGACGTTCGTCGCCGCGGAGCCGGCCGACGTCGGACGGGCGGTGTCCGACCCGGGCAAGTGGCGGCGCTGGTGGCCGGATCTGTGGCTGGATGTGGTCGAGGATCGCGGTGAAAAGGGCATCCGCTGGACGGTCACCGGCGCGCTCACCGGCACGATGGAGATCTGGCTGGAGCCGATGCTCGACGGCGTGATGCTGCACTATTTCCTGCACGCCGAGCCCGCCGGCGCGGCGGCGTGGCAGCTGGCGCGGATGAACTTCGCGAAGCTCACCCACCAGCGCCGGGTGGCGGGCAAGGAGATGGCGTTCGAGGTCAAACGCACGCTAGAAGCTTCCCGGCCGGTGGGGGCGTCGCGCACGCCCTGACTTGGGTACCTTTTGAAGGTGGCAGATTCCACGGCGCAGACCATCTACATCGACGCCGACCCGAAGACCGTGATGGACGTGATCGCGGACATCGAGGCCTACCCGCAGTGGGTGTCGGAGTACAAACAAGCCGAGGTGCTCGAAGCCGACGCCGACGGCTATCCCAAGACAGCGCGACTGGTGCTGGACGCAGCCGTGCTCAAGGACACGATGGTGCTGGCGTACGACTGGCCGGCCGATCACACCTCCGTGCGCTGGCATCTGGTGTCGAGTTCGCTGCTGCGAGCTCTCAACGGCGCATACCACTTGTCGCCCAAGGGTTCCGGAACCGAGGTCACGTACGAGCTGTCGGTGGACCTACTCATCCCGATGATCGGATTGCTCAAACGCAAAGCCGAGCGTAGGTTGACCGACACCGCACTGAAGGACCTCAAGAAACGAGTCGAGGCTGAGTGAGTCACCGCCCGCCGCGCAGCGGATCAGCCTCTTCGTCGGCAAAGGGGGAGTAGGCAAGTCGACCCTCGCCGCGGCCACTGCGGTCAGTGACGCCCGCGGCGGCTTCCGCGTCCTGCTGGTATCCACCGATCAGGCCCATTCGGTGGGCGACGTCCTCGGTGTCCCGGTGGTCCCGACGGGCGCGCGCGAGGTCACCCGGGTGCTGGAAGACGACGTCGACGCCGGCGGGGGCTTCCTCGATGCGCTGGCCCTTGACACGCTCGCGCTGCTGGAGGCGCGCTGGCGGCAGGTGGCCACCCCGCTGGGCAAGCGGTTTCCCGATTCGGAGCTGGGTGACGTCGCGCCGGAGGAGTTGTCGGCGTTGCCCGGTATCCAGGAGGTGCTCGGCCTGCACGAGGTCGGCCAGCTCGCCGAGTCGGGGCGGTGGGACCACGTGGTTGTCGACTGCGCGTCGACCGCCGACGCGCTGCGGATGCTGACGCTGCCGGCCACGTTCGGCATGTACGTCGAGCGGGCCTGGCCGCGCCATCGGCGGCTGGCGCGTGCGGGCGAGGATGCCGGCGCAGCGGCTGTGGTCAGCGTGCTGGAACAGATGGCCGCCGGGATGGAGTGGCTGACCGCGCTTCTGACCGACGAATCGCGGGTGGGTGCGCACCTGGTGCTGACGGCCGAGCGGGTGGTCGCCGCCGAGGCGGTGCGCACGCTCGGCGCGCTGTCGTTGACGGGTGTGCGGGTCGACGAGCTGATCGTGAATCAGGTTCTGATAAAGGATAATTCGTACGAGTACCGCAATCTGCCGGAGCATCCGGCCTTCGACTGGTACACCGAACGCATCGCCGAGCAGCAGGCCGTACTCGACGAACTCGCGAGCAAGATCGGCGACGTCGAGCTGGTGCTGGCACCTCATCTGGCCGGCGAGCCGATCGGTCCCAAGGCGCTGCTGCAATTGCTCGACAACGTGCGCCGCCTCGACGGATCGCCGCCGCCGGGGCCGATCCGGCCGGTGGTGGACCGGGAGTCCGGCTCGGGTCTCGATGCCGTGTACCGGATGCGGTTAGAGTTGCCGCAGGTCGACCCCGGCTCGTTGACGCTGGGCCGAGTCGACGACGACCTGATCATCGGCTCCTCGGGAATGAGGCGTCGAGTTCGGCTGGCGTCTGTGCTGCGGCGGTGCGTGGTCACCGACGCCTCGCTGCGGGGGAGTGAGTTGACGGTGCGATTTCGACCGAACCCGGAGGTGTGGCCCGCGTGAGTGGAATGCACCCCGAGATTGCGCCGGAGTTGCGGGCGCTGGCTCAGGCCGTGCTCGACCGCATCGATCCCGCGGTGCGTGCCGCTGCGGCGATTGCGTCGGGCCGTGGCGGCGCGCCCGGCAAATGTCAGCAGGTGTGGTGCCCGGTATGCGCGCTGGCCGCGCTGACCTCCGGAGAGCAGCATCCCCTGCTCGACGTCATCGCCGAACACAGTGTGGCGCTGCTGACGGTGGTGCGCGCGATCCTCGAAACCAACGGCGCAACCAACGGAGACGCGGACGGCACGCCGCCGCCCGATGGAGACGGTCCGCCAGGCGACGGCCCGCCGCCTGCCCCCGGCCGGTATCAGCACATTCCCATCAGCGTCGAAGACCCTCCAGAATAGGTAGAGTTACCCGAAAGCGCGCCCCGAGCCAGGAGTGTCCATGTGGTATTGGCTGTTCAAGTACATCTTCATGGGACCTCTGTTGTTGCTTCTGGGGCGACCGAAAACCGAAGGGCTTGAACACATTCCGGACTCCGGCCCGGCGATTCTGGCCAGCAACCACCTCGCCGTGGCCGACAGCTTCTATCTGCCGCTCGTCGTCAAGCGTCGCATCACGTTCCTGGCCAAGGCCGAGTACTTCACGGGCACCGGCCTGAAGGGATGGTTCACCCGCTGGTTCTACACGGTGGCGGGTCAGGTCCCGATCGACCGCAGCAATGCCGACGCCGCGCAGGCCGCGCTCGACACCGCCAAACGACTGCTGGACGACGGGAAGCTGCTCGGCATGTATCCCGAGGGCACGCGCTCCCCGGACGGCCGGTTGTACAAGGGCAAGACTGGACTGGCCCGGCTCGCGCTGGAAACCGGGGTGCCGGTGATTCCCGTCGCGATGATCGGTACCAACGTCGTCAACCCCCCGGGCAGCAAGATGTGGCGATTCGGCAAGGTCACCGTCCGCGTCGGCAAGCCGTTGGACTTCAGCCGGTTCGAGGGTCTGGCCGGCAACCGCTTTATCGAGCGCGCGGTCATCGACGAGGTGATGTACGAGCTGATGCAATTGTCCGGTCAGGAGTACGTCGACCTGTACGCGGCGGACATCAAAGAGGGCAAAGTCGCCGACGGCGTCGCCCGCTCGACCGCCGCATAGGACCGTCCGCTGGCCGAGTTGTGGCACTCGTTTTGGCAGAGCCTCGTCGACAGGGGGCGGCTGCCGCTGCTGTTCTGCCTGCTCGCGTTCATCTCGACGTTCTTCGTCACGCGCACGATCGTGCGCTACATCCGGCGTCACGCCGATAGCGACGCACCACGCAAGTGGTGGCAGCCGCGCAACCTCGGCCACGGCGGCATGCACATCCACCATGCGGTGATCGGCGTGGTGCTGGTGATGGTCTCGGGAGTGACCATGGTGACGCTCGCGGTCGACGGCGGAGTACCCGAATTCACCGCTGCCGCAGTGGTTTTCGGTATCGGGGCGGCGCTGGTGCTCGACGAGTTCGCGCTGATTCTGCACCTGAGCGACGTGTACTGGGCCGAGGACGGCCGCACGTCGGTGGATGCTGTGTTCGCCGCTGTCGCGGTCGCCGGGCTGCTGGTGCTGGGCTTCAACCCGTTGTCGTTCTTCGACATCGGGATGTGGCGCGACGACAACTCGGTGCCCGCCCGCGTGACCGTGGTGATGATGGCGGTGGCGACGCTCGCGCTGGCGGTGGTGGTACTGCTCAAGGGCAAGGTGTGGACCGGGCTGGTGGGCATGTTCATTCCGCCGCTTCTGGTGCTCGGGGCAATCCGGCTGTCGCGCCCGCATGCCCCGTGGGCGCGGTGGCGCTACACCAACAGGCCGCGCAAGATGTACCACGCACTGGAACGGGAGCGGCGGTTCCGCCGACCTGTGGTGCAGGCCAAGCTGTGGGTGCAGGACGCGGTGTCGGGCATGCCGCGATTTCCCGACGACGCCCGGGTCGACGAGCAGCTGGACCGCGAGATCCACGCCGCCAAGCCGCCGCAGAGCGCCCGCCGGCACGAGGAGCACATGAGGCTTCCCGCGTGAGGTACTTCTACGACACCGAGTTCATCGACGACGGCCGCACCATCGACCTCATCTCGATCGGCGTGGCCGCCGAGGATGGCCGCGAATATTACGCGGTGTCAACCGAATTCAACGAGCAGCTGGCCGGGCGTTGGGTGCGCAACCACGTACTGCCCAAACTGCCGCCGCCGTCGTCGCCGCTGTGGCGCTCGCGGGCAGCGATCCGCAACGACCTCGAGGACTTCTTCGGCATCGACAGGGCAGAACCGATCCAGCTGTGGGCGTGGATCGGCGCCTACGACCACGTCGCGCTGTGCCAGTTGTGGGGTCCGATGACCGCGCTGCCGCCCGCGATGCCCAAATTCACCCGCGAGCTTCGCCAGTTCTGGGAGGATCGCGGGTCGCCGACGCTGCCGCCGAAACCCGCCGACGCGCACGACGCGCTGGTGGACGCCCGGGAGGCTTTGCGGAGATTCCGACTCATCGCCACCGCCGAAGGCGGTTCAGCTGGAGCGGCATCGTTACCATAGACGAGTGAACTGGACCGTCGACATCCCGATTGACCAGCTGCCTGCGTTGCCGCCGCTGCCGGCGGAGCTGCGCGCCCGGCTGGACGCCGCGCTGGCCAAGCCCGCTGCTCAGCAGCCGAGCTGGCCAGCCGACCAGGCCAAAGCGATGCGGACGGTCCTCGAGAGCGTGCCGCCCATCACCGTCCCGTCGGAAATCCGCAAGCTGCAGGGCCTGCTCGCCGACGTCGCGCAGGGCAAGGCGTTTTTGCTGCAGGGCGGCGACTGCGCCGAGACGTTCGTCGACAACACCGAGCCGCACATCCGCGGCAACATCCGCGCGCTTCTGCAGATGGCGGTGGTGCTGACCTACGGCGCCAGCATGCCGGTGATCAAGCTGGCCCGGATCGCGGGCCAGTACGCCAAGCCGCGGTCCAGCGACATCGACGCGCTCGGCCTGAAGTCCTACCGCGGCGACATGATCAACGGTTTTGCACCGGAAGCGGCGGCGCGTGAGCACGATCCGTCACGACTGGTGCGTGCCTACGCTAACGCCAGCGCGGCGATGAACCTGGTGCGCGCGCTCACGTCGTCGGGCTTGGCGTCGCTGCACCTCGTGCACGACTGGAACCGCGAGTTCGTCCGCACGTCCCCGGCGGGCGCCCGCTACGAGGCACTGGCCAGCGAGATCGACCGCGGGCTGACGTTCATGAGCGCGTGCGGCGTCGACGACAGGGCGCTACAGACCGCGGAGATCTACGCCTCCCACGAGGCGCTGGTGCTGGACTACGAGCGGGCGATGCTGCGGCTCGCAGAGGACGAGGCGGGGGAGCCGGCGCTGTATGACCTGTCGGCGCATTACGTGTGGATCGGGGAGCGCACCCGCCAGCTCGACGGCGCGCACATTGCGTTCGCGGAGGTGATCGCGAACCCGATCGGTGTGAAGATCGGCCCGACGATGACGCCCGAACTCGCCGTCGAGTACGTCGAGCGGCTGGATCCGCACAACAAGCCGGGCCGGCTCACGCTGGTTTCGCGGCTGGGCAACAACAAGGTGCGCGACCTGCTTCCGCCGATCATCGAGAAGGTGCAGGCCACCGGTCACCAGGTGATCTGGCAGTGCGACCCGATGCACGGCAACACCCACGAGTCGTCCAACGGGTACAAAACCCGCCACTTCGACCGGATCGTCGACGAGGTGCAGGGCTTCTTCGAGGTGCACCGAGCACTGGGCACGCATCCGGGCGGCATCCATGTCGAGATCACCGGTGAGAACGTGACCGAGTGCCTCGGTGGGGCGCAAGACATTTCGGACATGGACCTGGCCGGGCGCTATGAGACCGCATGCGATCCGCGGTTGAACACCCAGCAGTCGCTGGAGCTGGCATTCTTGGTCGCGGAGATGCTGCGCGACTAGGCCTTTCGCCGGCCCGCTTCGCTTCGCCGAGCGTGCTTCGCTTCGCCGAGCGTGCGCTCACTGCGAAAAATCCGCCGAAATTTCGCAGTGGATTCACGTTCGGCGTTGGCAGCGGCCGTATTTGGTGCGATGGGCACGTCCTTCGCGCGCTTACGATCTTCAAAGTGGGTGTGGTGCCGAGTCGGTCTTAGATCGTCAACTGGGACGTCGAACACTTAAATGACGCCAGTCGACACTGGAGTGCCACCGCCCGGTAGTGGGAAGACGCGTTCAGCAACGTTCATCGTGCCAGCTTTGCGACGGGAGGAGCGGTGTGGGAAGGCGCGGCTGCTGACGCGGCTCAGGAACGCAGTTATCGAGATTTGTTGACGGTCCGCGGTCTAGCTGACAGGTTGCACGAGGCAGGAGAAACCGCGCGGCGTGGAGCGGAGGAGCTGGACTTCGCAACGCGACGAGCTCTCCTGGCGATAGGTGAAGCCGAGGCGGCAGGATTTGCTGTCCGCGAGGATCTTTCGGTCGTGAGCCGGCAACACGGCGGCGATCCCGCTTTCCAAGCGCAGCGCTCAGTTTTGGCTGCGCAGCATGCCGCCACGATCGCAACTCGCGCCGCTGAACTCAGCACCCTCGACAGGGAAATTGCTGCGAAGCTCGCCGCCGGCACCGCGCCTCTGAACGACGCCGTGTTCCCGGAAGCGCCGAGCGTTCACGGTGTCGACTACAAGACGGCGCCTCCGCCGAGCCAGCCATACCCGGTGAACGAAGTGCTCGCGGAGCAACGGACCTCGACGGCAACCGAGTTCTGCTTCGGCGTGGCTACTACGACGCAAAGACTCGACAGGGATTTGGGTGGGACAAGATGTATTGGAAACACGGGATTGTCAACATCAATGTGTTCAAGGAC